>JBEKUA010000110.1:0-4748 GCA_049515495.1 Smithella sp.
CAACACCAATCAATGTCCGCGCAATTTCTTCATCCGTGTAGCCCATCGCCTTAAAAAGTGAACGATGCGGTGCCCGCTCCAAACCTTTTTTCATGAGATCGCTTCTCATTGTTTTCTCTCCCTTTTAATTTAACATATTTCTTAATAAATAAAGATTGCCATGCAACTCAACCTCAGCATTCGCCAAACTCCGCAGATGCGTAACCTGGCGAATGCCGGGGACTCTTTACAGAGCTGTCTGCTATTTTTTCCGTTTTTCCGGTCTCAATTCGCGAACGGCGGCTCCTGCTTTCCACATTTCCGAATCACGCATTTCCTTGAGTTCTTTTTCCAGCTTAACTTTGTAATCCGGAGCGCTGTTGACTCTCAGCACAATTTCCGTTTCTTTACCGGTCGCGACGGATTTATAAAGTTCGGTAAATACCGGGGCTACTGCTTTGCGGAACTTATGGCGCCAATCCAGAGCTCCGCGCTGAGCCGTGGCTGAGCAATTGGCGTACATCCAATCCATGCCGTTTTCCGCAACCAGTCGAATAAGGCTTTGAGTGAGTTCTTCAACTGTTTCGTTGAAGGCTTCGCTGGGAGTGTGACCATGTTTGCGCAGTTCATTGTACTGCGCCTCCATCATTCCGGCCAGCGCGCCCATGAGCACACCGCGTTCGCCGGTCAAATCACTGTAAACTTCCTTTTGGAAAGTGGTCGGGAACAAAAACCCTGAGCCGATGGCGATGCCCAGAGCCACAGTTCTTTCCATGGCTCGTCCGGTGTAATCCTGATGCACGGCAAAACTAGAGTTTATACCGCTGCCATCCAGAAAGTTTCTGCGGACACTGGTCCCCGATCCTTTAGGAGCAACCATGATAACATCTACAAAAGCAGGCGGAATAACGCCGGTCTGCTTTTTATAAACAACGGAAAATCCATGCGAAAAATAAAGCGCGTCGCCTTTTTTCAGATTGGCCTTGACCTTGGGCCAGAGAATTTTCTGTGCGGCATCGGAAACAAGATACTGAATAATCGTGCCACGCTGAACAGCTTCTTCAATAGGGAAAAGCGTTTTACCAGGCACCCAGCCATCGGCAATGGCCTTTTTCCAATATCGCTTATCTTCCTTTGTCTGACCGATAATAACATTGATACCGTTATCTCTCATATTAAAAGCCTGCGCCGGCCCCTGAACGCCATAACCCAGCACCGCCACTACTTCATTTTTCAAAACTTTTTGAGCCCTCTTCAAAGAAAATTCTTTCGATGTGATGACATCTTCCATAACTCCGCCAAAATTAATTTTTGCCATGATAACCCCCTGTAATTAAATATTGATAAATTGTATTAGTTCTCTAAATTCAACGCTATAATTCCTGTTCTTGTTATATCAGCGATACCCAGCGGCTCCAGACGCGCCAAAGCAAAACCAATTTGTGACTGGTCACCGGTTATTTCCAAAATTATATACGCATCGGCGGACACTATTACTTTCCATTTATTTGTGTCAACCGCTTTCTTTATCTGTTCTTTTTTATCAGTTGTTAAATTCAGGCGAACAAGAATAAGCTCGCGATGAATCGATTCCACATTGGTTAAATCATCAACCGCAATAACATCAACAAGCCTTTGCAATTGATTTTCAATACGAGTAACCGTTTCCTGAGAGCCCACCGTAGTCATAACTATTTTTGATATTTCGTATTGCGTGGTCGAATTCACGCTGAGGCTTTCAATGTTATAGCCTTTACCGCCGAGCGTTCCGGCAATTCTGGCCAGCACGTCCGGCTTGTTGTGAACAAGTATTGAAATTATGTGTTCCTTTTTTTCCATTTTTTTAACCTCGTCATTATTTATTATTTATTTAAAGGCTTCGTCAAAAGTTCCGGATACGAAGCGCGCAAGGTATTTGCCTTTCAGCGCATATGTGCAGCAAGACCATGCCCCCAGACTTTTCACGAAGTCTTTAGTTAATCATTTCTCTGCTCCCCAATGACATATTGGCAATTGAATCGCCGGGATGCACCATAGGATAAACACCTTCTTCACGCGACACCCGAAAATCCATCAGCACCGGTTTATCCATGGAAAGCCCCTTTTGAAGAACGGCTTCCACTTCTTCCGGTTTACTGGCGCGCAGACCGACAACACCGAACGCCTCCGCTAATTTCACAAAGTCAGGGGCGTAAGTCATATCGGTATGCGAATAGCGCTTTTCGTAAAATAATTCCTGCCACTGGCGCACCATTCCCAGATAGCCATTGTTTAACAGGACTATTTTCACGTTAATTTTGTATTGCGCGGCAGTGGCCAGTTCCTGAATATTCATCTGGATACTGCCATCACCGGCAATATCCACAACCTGCTTATCCGGAAAGGCGCATTTTACGCCGATAGCCGCGGGCAGGCCGAAACCCATTGTCCCCAATCCGCCAGAAGAAATAAAAGTATTAGGCTTTTCAAAAGGAAAAAACTGCGCTGTCCACATCTGATTTTGACCGACTTCCGTTGTGATAATCGCGTCGCCTTTAGTCAATTTATGCAGGGTTTCAATTACAAACTGCGGCATAATTTCTTTGCTGTTTTGGCAATATGTCAACGGCACTTTTTCTTTCCATTCGGCAATCTGCCCCAGCCATTCCTGCCGCCGGGTTGATTCAAATGTATAATTATGTTCATCCAGAAATTTAAGCAAATCATTAAGTACTGCTGTTGTATCGCCGATTATAGGCAAATCGACAGTAACATTTTTATTAATGGAGGAAGGGTCAACATCAATCTGGACAATTTTGGCGTTGGCGGCGAATGTCTCAATGGTGCCGGTAACCCTGTCGTCAAATCTCACGCCCACGGCAAGAAGCAAATCGCAGTGGCTGATGGCCATATTCGCGTAGTAAGTGCCGTGCATCCCCAGCATTCCCAGCCAGAGCGGATCGCTTCCCGGAAAAGAACCCAACCCCATCAAAGTGCCGGTAACCGGAATCTGATATCTTCTGGCCAGCCCCGTTAGCTGTGCGGAGGCCTTTCCAAGAATAACACCGCCGCCGGTCATAATTAAAGGTTTTTTGGCGGAAGTCAGCATTTCAAAGAGATTGGACATTTTCTTGGGAGCCGGTTTGTATAACGCTTCATAGTTTCTGATTTTTATATTGGCGGGGTCATATTCTGTTTCCGCCACCATCACATTTTTGGGCAAATCAACAAGAACCGGCCCCGGTCTTCCTGAGCGGGCGATATGAAACGCTTCTTTAATCGTCGAAGCGAGTTCGTCAATATTGCGCACCAGAAAATTATGCTTTGTGCAGGGACGTGTTATTCCTGTGATATCGCATTCCTGAAAAGCATCATTGCCGATAAGACCCGTGGGCACCTGTCCTGTAAAAATGACTAGCGGAATGGAATCCATATTCGCCGTGGCAATGCCGGTAACGGTATTAGTGGCTCCGGGACCTGAAGTAACAAGGCACACTCCCACTTTTCCCGTAGCGCGGGCATAGCCGTCTGCGGCATGCACAGCGCCCTGCTCATGCCGAACTAAAATATGTTTCGTATTACTTTTATAAAGCTGATCGTAGATATCAAGAACGGCTCCCCCGGGATACCCGAAGATAATATCAACCTTTTCTTCTTCGAGCGCCTTCAACAGTATTTGAGTTCCTCTCAGCTTCATCTTATATCTCCCTCAAAATGTAATTTATAAGCTTAAATTCATTAAAACTAAAAAAACCGCCAGTTTCTTTTCGAAAAAGCGGCTTTTTGCCTGAAACAACAAAGCCGCGGGCTTCAGGAGCCTGCGACTTGTATCTTTTGTTTTTATTTCCTAAAGATACAGAGCGGCAGACCCCGTAAGTACGACTACTACGAGGACCAATACTTTTTTCAGTATCCGGATAATGCCGCTGTCTAAATCTTTAAGAAACATAAATTTTCATTCCATTAAATTAATTTGTACAATAAATAGCGAAAAACAAAATGTTTGTCAACCACATTTTTATCTCACGTTATAATACCGGTTCGACCAGATTAAAGCATTGCGTAGGCTATGGATAAGCGTTTTGAGATGTAGAGGTCCGATGGGTGCTTACGGAAGTATCGTTTTTCAGCTTCCTCGTTTGAAAGAAACGCTATATTTTTAAATCCTGCGTCACGCAATTTCCCTTCGATTGCCGCCGGAGTGAAGTAACTGACAAAAGGTTCTCCGGCATCGGTAACAACTTTGGAAAGTGAAGAATGAAAATTGCTTTCCGTCCCTGACAGTAAATCCGGAGGTTGAGTAAAAGTGAGTACGATTTCGCTTTGGGCCGGGAACTTGGCAACTGTCCGGAGAACAGCATTAATCGCCTCTTCCTGAATATACATAGTAACGCCAAGCCAAGAAAAGAATGTTGGCTCGGTCATGGAAACACCGTTCCTGATAAGCCCGTCACGCAATGATTCACGTTCAAAATCAATATCGGCGAATCGCAGGTTTGGCAAAATGGACATACCTGCATCAGATAACAGGACACGTTTCCGAGCCTGTGTTGCCGGCTGATCGATTTCGAAGATTTTTAAATTCCGGGCCCATACAGGCTGTCTAAAGGCAAAGGTATCAAAACCTGCGCCAAGAATTACATATTGCACAATTCCCCGTTCAACGGCTTCGGCAAGGCGGTCTTCGGTGAAACGCGAACGCAGGACAACATGAGCGCGCAACGCACGTGCTTCAAGCTTGCAATGGTGTTTATGACTTTTCTTAATCTGCCGCATAGCATCTTCCCCCA
>JBEKUA010000111.1:0-4685 GCA_049515495.1 Smithella sp.
ACCGCCCATTGTGCGCCTTCTTCGAGCACTTTTTTCTGATCTTTACCGGATAGTTTAATATAGCCCGTGGAACCGACACCCGACGGAATACAATGATACAGTGCAGTAGTTAAGTCTTTGATTTTGTCTTTGATATCTGAAATGGACAGTTCTGTGCTCATCAGGCGGCAGCCACAATTGATGTCATAGCCAACACCTCCGGGCGAAATGATGCCGCCATCAAGATCAAAGGCCGCCACACCGCCGATAGGAAAGCCATATCCCCAGTGGACATCCGGCATGGCCAGCGAATAATTAACTATTCCAGGCAAATGCGCGACGTTGGCAACCTGTTTCGCGCTTTCATCATTTTTCAGCAGATCATAAATCTTATCATTGGCATAGATAATTCCCGGCACACGCATACCGCCCGTCTGGGGCAGAAGCCAGCGGTTATTATCTATTTTTTCCAATCTAATTTCAGACATTTTGAATGCTCAAAAAAGTTTAAGTATTAAAGCTCTTCCACGGCTTCGTAAAAAGCTCCAGAGGCAAGGCACGCAAATCCCGAGGAATGAGGCGTACTATTCGTACGCCGCAACGACGAGGGATGTGGCGTAACGTAGCATATGGACTTTTTACGAAGCCGTCAGACATCAAATATTACTTTTGCCTTCCATCCTGACTTATTTTTTGTGACATTCAAGCCACCATAGGTTACCGCCTTAATCTCTGTTTTAGTTAAATGCTTTCTCTTATTGTATGCTTCACCCGTCAATTTTGCCACGAGTTTGTTCTTGCCGTATTCCATAATTTCGCAATCGCCGACTACCCAGTGCTCGCCATTAATTAAGTAAAGCAGCTCCCTTAAAAAATTAACCAGTAAATCGGCCACATCCGCGCCGTCAACCGTTATTATTTTGTACCGCTCTTTTCTCTCCCGGGTAGTCCTGCCATTATTTTTGATATTTTCTATCAGGATGTCAAACAAAGTACCGGCGGCGTTGGCAAACAGTTCTTTTTTAGTCCGCCCTGATATTTCAACACCCAGATCGGCTGTATGGTCAAAAAAGTGGTAATTGGACATGTGCAGATTATAACCTAAGATGGTTCATTCAACAAGTTTCTGCCTTCAATAAAAAAGGGCGCCTAGCAGCGCCCTTTTTTCTCATAGACTTTAATTGAAGCCTTAATCTTTTTCCGTTGTACTATTTTCTTCCGGCATCAGATCAGTTTCATCGTCGCCGTTGGTGCCGTCATCCTTGTCTTCGGCTTCCGATGTGGTGCGGGCAACGCCGACAAGTTTTTCTTCCGGATCCAGTTCAATAAGTTTCACTCCCTGCGTTACCCGATGATTGACCGGTATTTCCTGCACCTTCAGGCGGATTACTTTGCCGGCATTGCTGATCAACATAACGTTATCTTCACCGATGACCTGCAGGACGCCGGAAACATTGCCTACCTTTTCCACCGTTTTGAGATTGATTGTTCCTTTACCGCCGCGCGATTGCACACGGTATTCATCAATCGGCGTGCACTTGCCGAATCCATTTTCTGAAACGGTAAGCATGAAAGTGTTCTGCGCGGGAATATCCATACCGATAACATCATCGCCTTCATCCAGATTAATGCCGCGTACGCCGCGGGCTGTTCTACCCATATCCCGTACATCGTCTTCTTTGAAACGAATGGCCATACCCATCCTTGTGGCTATAAAGATATCCTGATTTCCCATCGTCAATTGAACATCCACCAACTCATCCCCCTCGTCAATGGAAATGGCGATGATGCCGCCGGAGCGCGGGTTGGCATAAGCGGTTAGTTCCGTTTTCTTGATAGTGCCTTTTTTAGTGATCATCACAATATACTTATCGTCAACAAATTCCTTGACCGGTAATGTCGCACGAACACTTTCACCCGGCGCAAGATTGACCAGATTAACCATGGCTTTGCCTTTGGCCGCACGTCCAGCCTGAGGTATTTGATAAACCTTCAACCAGTGCACCTTGCCGGCACTTGTAAAAACAAGCAGGTAATGGTGCGTAGAGGCGATAAAGATTTTTTCCACAAAATCTTCCTCTTTCGTTCCCATACCCATTTTGCCGCGTCCGCCGCGGTGCTGACTCTTGTAAAGACTGACCGCGTTGCGCTTGATATAGCCGCTATGGGATATCGTCACAACCACATCTTCTTCGACAATCATATCTTCAATATTGATATCTTCGGAGCTCGCGACGATTTCCGTGCGGCGTTCGTCGCCGTACCGTTCCTTAATTTCATTGAGCTCGTCAATAATAACCTGCAATACTTTTTGCGGATCGGCTAAAATTGAGTTCAAATGGGCAATCAGGGCGTTCACTTCCGCGTATTCCTCGTCGATCTTGGCTCGCTCCAAACCGGTCAGACGCTGGAGTCTCATCTCCAGAATGGCTTTGGCCTGAATTTCCGACAAACTGAATTTCGCGCATAACTGCGTCGAAGCTTCCGCTGGAGTCTTCGATGCTTTAATGACTTTAATAACTGCGTCAATGTTGTTTAAGGCAATAATGTAACCTTCTAAAATATGCGCTCTCTCCTGCGCTCTTGCCAATTCAAACCTGGTGCGGCGTATAACAACATCTCTGCGGAAACTGATAAATTTTTCGAGCACTTGTTTGAGATTGAAAACCTGCGGCATGTTTTCGGAGATCGCCAGCATGATGACGCCCAGGGAAACTTCCATTTGCGTGAATTTATAGAGCTGATTGAGGATGATTGCCGAATTTTCATCCCGCTTGAGTTCGATTACCACGCGGATGCCTTCGCGGTCGGATTCGTCCCGCAAATCGGAAATGCCGGATATCTTTTTATCGCGCACCAGTTCCGCTATTTTTTCGATCAGCGTAGCCTTATTGACCTGATAAGGCAGTTCTGTGAGAACAATGGTTTCCCTATCATTACGGGCGTTCTTTTCAATAAGGGAGCGCGCGCGGATGCGGATGATCCCGCGTCCGGTTTTATAGGCGGAAAGAATTCCTTCCCGGCCATTAATAAATCCGGCCGTTGGAAAATCAGGACCGGGAATATGACGTATGAGCTGTTCGATGGTAATATCCGGATTCTTAATGCAGGCAATGGTTCCGTTTATAATTTCTTTCAGATTATGCGGCGGAATATTGGTCGCCATACCGACAGCAATACCCGATGTTCCATTGAGCAGCAACAGCGGAATGCGTGTTGCCAGAAGCGACGGCTCCTGCAGGGATTCATCATAGTTCGGCACATAATCGACCGTGTCTTTTTCCAGATCGGCCAGCACTTCATCAGAAATGCGCGCTAAACGGCTTTCCGTATAACGCATTGCCGCTGGCGGATCGCCGTCAATCGAACCGAAGTTACCCTGTCCGTCCACCAGCATGTAGCGCAGAGAAAACTCCTGTGCCATACGCACCATGGTGTCATAAATGGCCGCATCGCCGTGCGGATGATATTTACCCATAATCTCACCGACGATACGGGCGGATTTTTTGTAGGGTTTGTTATGGCGGTTGCCCATTTCATACATGGCATATAAAATCCGGCGGTGCACCGGTTTGAGGCCGTCGCGCACATCGGGAATTGCCCGGCCGATGATGACACTCATGGCGTAATCCATGTAGGATTTCTTCATTTCATCTTCTATATTCACCAGTGTTTGCTTGTGGTGGATATCACGTTCCATTTTTGTTTAATCCTCTCTCAATAAAAAGCTGACTGATTTTCAGCCGGCACAATCATTAATCTAACAGTGTTTATTAAATGTCCAGATTGGAAACATACAGGGCATTTTGATATATAAAATCACGCCTCGGTTCGACCTGATCACCCATGAGCGTTGTAAATATTTCGTCAGCCAGAACCGCGTCTTCGACCCCAACTTGCAGAAGTGTGCGTTTTTCCGGATTCATCGTGGTGTCCCACAACTGCTCTGGGTTCATTTCACCCAGGCCTTTATAGCGCTGGACGGCCAGTCCTTTCTTGCCTAAGTTGACAATATGATCCACAAGCGCCTTGGCGCTTTCCAAAATAATAGTCGTTGAAGATTCTTCGCCCCTATCGCTGTAAGGAGCCTCGCCCATAATGGAAACCTGATCCAGCAATGACCGGATATCCGCGAACTGCGGCGTGCGAAAAACTTCACGGTTCAAACAGGATGGAAAGATTTGCCCGTTCTTCGTCAGATTAAAAACTATTTTAAAGCCGCCGTGATCTTCGTCCGTTTCAATCTTAGAATCGGTAAAACTCTCGCCCAGGGCAACGCCTGTTCTTTTCGCGATGGACGAAAGCGTCTTTTCACTTTTAAAGCTATCGTCTGTCAAGGTTGGGTCACCGGCCAATATGCGGATTAAATTTCTGTCGCGTCCTTCCTTTTCAAATCTATCCAGCAGATCTTCAATCCGCATCACCTTCTTAATCATAATCAATAATTTGTTGCCTGTTACCGGAAACGGAGAACCGTCGCCCATGACCAGTTTTACTTTTTCCACACCGTTTTCCAGAATGTAGTTTTTCATCTGCTCCTCATTCTGGATATAGAATTCCTGTTTTTTCTCCACAACTTTAAACAACGGCGGCTGAGCGATAAACAAATATCCTCTTTCGATTAGTTCACGCATCTGCCGGAAAAAGAATGTTAAAAGCAGCGTGCGAATATGAGCACCATCCACATCCGCATCCGTCATGATAAT
>JBEKUA010000112.1:0-4679 GCA_049515495.1 Smithella sp.
TAAATATCTGGAAAAGAAAAATATGTACAGCCCGCTATTTTCCTGCGCATACAGGATATTTAATGAAGCGGGCGAGAAAAACGCCATAAAAGATATGATAATTCACGCCTGTCAATATGATAAGAGAAATAAAGAATATATAGACCCTCTGTCCAGATTCATGTACCGCATTCTGCCTGATTACTGGTATCGCCGCGATAAAAGTATATTCGACTAAAATATAATTAAAGCTTCTTTAAAAACGTCAATACCATAGCGTTTACCTCATCGGCTTCCTTCCCCCGCAATATACCGTGGTGATTGGCATAAACTCGTATAAGCTGCTTTTCCTTTGTGCCGAGTTTTTCAAATATTTCCTCTCCGCTTACCGGATCTACTACAGGGTCGCCTGAAGCATGTATGATAAGTGTGGGATCCGTCACATTTCCCAGACGATTTTCAACAAACTTCATCAGCTTATCCAGTTCATATCCACCGCTCACGGGATTTCGGAGATAGTTTATCTGCGGATATTCCGGATCATTTTTGACGAATTCCATTTTCCATTTATCTATTTTAATTTTCGTGAGTAGCTTATTCCACGCGACAATAACAGGCGCAAACTTGGAAGTGACACTCATTAGTTTGAGCGGAGCGTTGATTGAAATAACTCCGGTAAACCTGCCGGGTTTGTTGGCAGCTTGTAACAGGGCAATTCCGCCGCCCATGGAAAAGCCGGCAATGGAAAATGTTTTAACGCTGTTTTTCATGATAATATAAGCTCTGTTTGCGGAATCATACCATTTTCTCCAATTTTGGATAGCAAGATCCTCGGGAGCTGTGCCATGCCCCTGCAACCGGACACCGTAAACGTTGTAACCATTCTTATATAGGTAATCCGCCATCGGTCTGATCTCTTCCGGCGCCGCCATATATCCGTGAACAAGAATAATTCCCTTTCTGCTGAAAAAATGCTTCAAAAAGAAAGGTTCGCCGATATTTTTAGGTTTGCTCTCGTTTTCTATGTAATACTGCTTATAATCCTTATCGAAAAGCATCTTATCCAACTTGACAAAGAGATTTCTTATCTTCCATCTGATAACAAATTCAGGAAGGAACATCAGCCAATCCATTGTATTAGTGAGACCACGGAGAGGCTCTATTTCGTTTTTGAGAACTTCAATGATATTGTCTCTCCTGATAGTATGAAAATCGAACTTCCTGCTGAATCGTACTCTGTTTTTAGTGATTATACCGTCCTTCAGGATAATGAGATTGTCGGATACGGCTTCCTTTATAAAATTTTCGTATTTTTCATGATAATCATCAGTAAGAAGATAAAACTGTTTTTTGTAAAGGGATGTGTGGCAGTTGGACATGCCGATTCCACGCAAATATTCAATGGCAAGAAAAACGCGGTTTTTGAAATTGTCTTCGCTGATACAGTTCTTCCAGTATTTCGTCAGAATATAAGAAAACAAATGGTCGTGATTAACAGTCGTCATGCCGTATATCGCATTCATATAATCAGCCATCATGTTGACGCATATTTTTCTGAAAGGAATGAATTTTTTAAAATTATCGCTATCCAGATAAGGATTATCATCAGCCAGCATCTTGTTTAGCGCTTTGTTGGGAGTGATATAATTTTTTACCGGTATCGGCTTACCGAAATTAATATCAATATCCACCTTGCCCAATATCATGTTACCCTCAACTTCTAACTCCTCCTGAAGACGCGTTGAAATATTGTTGATAAATCTGCCGGCAAGTTTGCTGAGTTCGTTCTCCTGCGCGTGGACAGGATAATAGGTGATATTTACCGGAATAATATAAGTTTCCTTATTTATAATATTTTCTACATCCGTAAGATCAAAACCGAAATGCGCCGCCATCCGGGCAGTGGATGAATTATCGCCCCGTAAGTGGAATGTTCGTAATTTTGCACGTATGAACTGGGTCAGCAAAGCGATCTGCGCCGCCCCGGAATGAGGCGGCCTTCGGATACCTGAATTGTAAACAATATACTTGCCTTTCTCGATAATCTTCTTATCCTTTATTATCTGACCTTCCGGGAAAATAATAACAGGATGACTGTCTGTAAGAAGCGCGTTGATAAAGATTTTGTCCCTGTTCGGATCGGCGGTGGAAATGGCGCCTACATTATCCATGAATTCTCCCATTCTGCCGCTGAAAAAAGATTTGTCTGCCAGAGAAAGGGGATATTTTTTTATGTTCTTTTTGATGATATACGGCATTAAAATTGTTTCTATGCGCGTAAAGTGATTAATGACGTACAAAACAGGATGATCAGGCACATTTTCAAGCCCATGCAGACGCAAGTCCATGCCGGACGCCTTAATCAAGGTATCAAGCGCTGCTTCAATAATATCAATAAAATCATTTGATATCTTCATCGTTTTCCGTCTTCTTTTTTTATTTTTAGTTTTACGTCCGCCGCCACTCTTTTTAATATGTCCGGATTATTGGTAAAAATCCCACTGACTCCCATTTTTAAAAATCGTTTCATGTTTTGTGCGTCATTCACAGTGTAAATATTTACGGGAATATTATTTAATTTAATATTTGCAAGCCACTTTTTGTTAAAATCCTTGATGGAACAGTTAAAGGCGTCAGCTCCCGTTAACTCCATTATGTTCGAAGGCAATTTAGAATCATAAAATTTTTTTTCAAACAACACGGCTGCGGTCACGGTATTGTCTATCTGCTTGAGATGCATAAGGGCGCGCGGATCAAAACTGGAAAACACGACATGTTCCCGCATGCCGCTTTGTTCTACAGTCTTCAGACATTTTTCTTCAATGCCTCCGAAAAACATTTTACTAACCGCTTCCGTTTTGATTTCAATATTTACCGCAATTTTATTTTTGCAGATGTCCAAAACTTCAGCCAGAGTTGGTATTCTTGTGTTTGTAAAATTTTTATTAAACCAGCTTCCTGCATCCATTTTTTTTAATGAAGCAAGGGTATGATCGGCAATTCTTCCATGGCTGTCTGTGCAGCGTGAAATTTTTTCATCATGAAAGACAACAACTTCTTTATCCGAGGTAAGCTGCACGTCAAGCTCGATCATATCCGCGCCCATGGCAATAGCCCCTTCAAACGAAGGAAGAGTGTTTTCGGGATAATAGGCCGACGCTCCGCGATGAGCGATGATTGTAAAATCATCGCCCACAAGGGGATTATACTTGAATAAATGATATGGCTTGCCCATATTGATTTTCTTATAATCTTATCACGATATACATTTCAGGTATCGCGTCAATTATTTTGTCTTTTTTTCGCATCATTAATCACTATTTACTATTAGTTTACTTTTTAAAACATTCACTACAACCTGCTGATAGTTCTGCCTGATGCTGCTTTAGACATCTCACAATCCGTCCCTGACCGGGTTTTATATCTTTACAAATTTTTTCCACATCGGGTTTACATTCTTTTTCACATTCCTTCACTTTTTCATTGGCTGCGGCAATATGCTCCTTGCAGGCAGGAGATAATTCGGCTTCATGCTGCTTCATGCATTGTACCATGTTGCCATGAACCGGCCCTACATCCTTGCAGAATTTTTCGGCATCGGCCTTACAGGCGCCTATTCCTTCGCGCTCCCGAGAAAAAACAGGCGACGAAATTAAACAAAATATGGCTGCCACAACTAACATCCATCTTAATGTTTTCATAAATCCTCCTTTGTTAAAAATTTATATCGATATTTTCATGACCTGAATTGCTACGGCAACATCATCATTTTTGTCATTACCTTCTCATTCAATATTTTTATGTTTTTAACACATTTAATTTTATAGTTCTTCAATTATTTTATTATTTACAAATTTGA
The DNA here is from genome assembly GCA_049515495.1 of Smithella sp. Taxonomy (GTDB): domain Bacteria; phylum Desulfobacterota; class Syntrophia; order Syntrophales; family Smithellaceae; genus Smithella. The sequence goes on from JBEKUA010000112.1 coordinate 3,839, forward strand.
CCGAAAGAGTTACTAATTTTATAAATATTAATCGATGTCTTTTTATATAATACGAATTGGTCAGGAGGGTAACATGAAAGTATTAGGCATTATGGGAAGTCCACGAATTGGCGGTAACAGCGATATACTCCTTGATGATGCTCTGGCTGGCGCCGAAAAGGCGGGCGCGGAAGTGGAAAAAATTATCCTGGACAAAAAGAAAATCTCCGGTTGCAAAGCCTGTGAGAAGTGCAACGAAACCGGTCATTGCGTCATTAAAGACGATATGCCTGAAATCCACAAAAAGATACTGGAAACGGACGCTATAATCCACAGTGTACCGGTTTACTTCTGGTCTATGACCGCGCAGATGAAAGCTTACCTGGACAGGTGGTGCGCCCTGTTTGATGCCAACTGGAACTGGCAGAAAGCTTACTATCCCAAAATGAAAGGCAAACGCATCGGGCTCATCACAGTTTGTGGAGATCCGAATGCGCACACGGCTGACCCTATCGTGCACAGCTTTAAATCAACAGTGGAAATGACAAAAATGCACTGGCTTGGAGCTGTAATGGCCTCCGCAGGTGGCAAGGGAGACATCATCAAAGACGAAACGGCCAGAAAACAGGCCTTTGAACTGGGAAGGAAAGCGGCAACACCCTGATTTCTCCTCTTGGCATCAAATCAAGTCTCTTCTTAATGATTGCCTACATCCATTACTATTGGGTCGTGGGCAATTATTAGAAGTGCGTCTTAAATTTTACTTAACGCTTTCGTTTCTGCATATAGGAGCAATAGAAACAGCCCTGCCCATTATTTCTGCTTGAGATAGCAGCCTTCCATTCGTGACCTTTCGAACATA
>JBEKUA010000113.1:0-4679 GCA_049515495.1 Smithella sp.
GTTGTTGATCCCACGCTGATATTTAATTTCCTTACCGGCATACCCCATATGAATTTCGGCACGGAATCCGGGACGCTGTCGGACGTATTCGGCTCCACGGCTTATTACACAGCCGGTTATCTGGCAGGCCTGAATCTGAATCTCAAAACGGCCTATCTGGATATCCATGGACTTCCGAATGCCACATCGGATGATTTTACGGCAATCGATATGGGTGTTCTCATCGCGGCAAATGCCACGTTTCCATCGGGGATAACGCTTTATCCCAATAATGCCGTTACTCACCCGGCATTGAATCTGACCCCGGCGGATGTCCAGTCGATGTTTGGAACCAGTGATTCCGCGGTGCTGGCACAAAGCGTGGGGCTGAATATCTCCATGGATAATCTCAGCCAGATTGTCAAAAACCTGATAAGCGGTTCCGTCACACTGGACTTCAGCACGCTTCCGCTTTCGCTGATTCTGCCCGCCTCCGATACAGGCGCGACAGGCGTTGACCAGAAATTACGGTTTACCTTCAACCCCGAAGGCATTGCTTTCGATTTCAGGACGGGCACGCCATTGTTTATTCTGGATGACGTGAGAATTGAATATCTTGAAAATAACGTCCCCCAATGGATGATGTCCGTGGACATGACATTTTGTCTTACCTTAAGCACTCATAACGATACGGTTACCGACTCCACAACCGGCGTATCCTCGGGGGAATCCTACCTTGATGTGAATATAACGCTCGTGCCCGGTTCAGCACGATGCCATGTTATGAAGGACGAACAGGGAATTGGATTGTTCGATCACTCGAATTTTGTCCAGTCTTTCATCGCGGCATTGGCCGGATTGCTGCCCTCCGATACCGGAGCCGATCTGATGTTTTCAATCAACATGGAGCATTACGGTTTGGCCTTAAGCGAAGTCGCAGGTACTTCGGGCTCGGGCCGGTATTTTATTAATTTGGTTACAACAAAGTCCGATCTTACAAAGATATTGAAACATGTGCATACCGGAAATTAACATATTTGCGGATATATAAAATAAAAAATATCAGGAGGTTTATTATGAAATGCTCTTTTATCTGGAGGTTGATTGTTATTACGGTCCTCTGCTGCATTCTTACCTTGCCCACTCCTGCCTTTGCAGGGATGAGCGCTTATGACATTGTAAAGAAATGCGAGGATCTGCTTGATCAGGCCAAAGACAGCAAGGTGGAAATGACCATGACATTGGAAAGCAAGAAGGGAGAGAAACGGGAAAGGACTCTAAGCGCCTTTACCAAAAGAGAGGGAGAGAATAAATCAAAATCCATCATCTTTTTCAATTCGCCTTCCGATGTCAAAGGAACCAGTTTTCTTGTCTGGACGGATGAAAACAAACAGGACAAGCAATGGCTATATCTGCCCGCGCTGCAGCGCGTGCGCCAAATCAGTTCAAGCGGAAAAGGAGAGAGCTTTATGGGCACGGAACTTACCTTTTTCGATATGGGGAGTCAGGATGTCAACGACTATACTTACACGCTTGTCAAGGAAGAGAACGTGAACAACGAAATGTGCTACGTCATCAAAGCGGTTCCGAAGAAGGTGGAATTTTATAACGCGATCACCATCTGGATCAGAAAAAGCAATTACATCCCCATCAAGGCTGATTTTTACGATACGAAAGGACAGTATCTCAAGCAGGGGCTGTTTATGAATGTGAAAAACATCAAGGGCATTAATACGCCGACTCATATCGAAATTTACAATGAACAAAACGGGAGGAAGACGATTATCGACCTGAATAATATCCTATACGATTCCGGTCTGAAGGATAACATATTCACGGAAAGGTTCATGACAAGAGGAATGTAGTTTTGAAGTCTTTCTTCACAGCCTGGATTGTTATTATGGGATTGTATTTTCCATGTGCGGCCGCGGCGGGTTATCAATATGAGGGGGATGTCGCGACAAAGCTTTCCATCGGGGGATATATCGAGGGCAAGGCCATCTATGCCTTCGATCATAACAGCCCTTATGAGAATCCCTCCGTGGAGATCGGGCTGGATGCCAAAGCAAGCGTATCTTCATGGCTTGCCGCCAGGATTTTGTTAAAGGCGGGGCAGGACGGCAAGGTTCATCCTCCGGCCAGCGATAATGTGTTCGATCAGTTTACGGTGATTTACCAGAATAATAGTTCGTACATTGATTTTAATGAGGCTTATGTTGATATCTATACCGGCAAGGTTGATTTCAGGCTGGGGATTCAAAAATTTGCATGGGGGCGGCTCGATGAAATAACCCCCACGGACAACCTCAACACCGCAGACCTGACCGAAGGCGGCACCAATGATCAGGTTGAACAAAAGATAGGAGTGCCGGCAGTGAAAATGAATTATTATGCAGATTGGTTCAATACAGAACTTGCCTTCATTCCACGGTATGTTCCCTATCGTCTCCCGAAAGAGGGGGAGCGGTGGTTTCCGGGAGTTTTGATCCTCCCTTCCGCCATAAAAAGTTCGGCCTTTGGCGATATACCGCTTAGCACAACTTACAAGGATATCTCTCTGCCCGACTTTAATCTGAGCAATTCGGAGGAAGGTATAAGAATCTACAAATATATCTCGGGATGGGACGTATCGCTGAGCTATTTCAGAGGTTTTGATGTTGTGCCCCTGATGGCTTCTCCGACGGATGTCACTGTTGCGCTTACGGACCCCATCGGTCTTAAATACGCGGTAAACGCCAATGTCGATCTCGAACCGGAAATTCATATGATGAATGTCTTCGGCTTTGATTTCACAACCACCATGGGTTCGTTTACCGTCCGCGGCGAGTATGCCTACTACAACAACAAGTACTATATGCGTAAATTCGACTCCGTCATGGCCGAACTTCTTACAACCCAGGAAAGAAATACGATTCTGGCGGAGTTTATGAAAAATTATGTCGATTCCCTGGGCGCCGCGTCGACACAGACGTTTCATCTCGACCCGAACACCGATATTCAGGAAGATTCCATGAAATACGGATTGGGGCTGGACTACATCCATGGCGACTCAAGCGTCAGCCTCCAATGCATTCAGGAATTCATCCCGCATTATGATTCATCAAGGCCGGTATATTTCATCAAAGACGGTTTTCATACAATGGTCACCTTCATGTTTAAACAGTTTTTACTTCAAAATACCCTGGAGATCAACCTGGGAGGAGTTTATGATGTGGAGTTTCAGGATATTATGCTCAAACCATCCATCAAGTACAACTTCACAAATAATTTGCAGGGTATCATCGGCGTATTAATCATTGCCAGCAGTCATGATGACTCCATGCTGGGACAGTACAGTAATAATGACGAAGTATTTGTAAAACTCAAATATTCATTTTAGTAAATTGAGGTGATTGTATGACCATCAGCAATGACATGATAATCTATACCACCGTATTTGTTCTGAGCTTTATCACATTCTACGCTTTCATCAGGATCGGCGTTAAAAACATTGCCGGTACGGTGACCGCCAAACCCGTATTATTTTTTATTTTCTCGATCATCATCGTGGGTATCCTCGGGATCGGCGCTAAAAACCTGACATTCGAACCCGATCTCAAGATGCTGCTGCCGAATGATTTTCCTTCGCGTACGGTATTTGACAAAATTACCAATGCCTTCGGCGGCATTGATACCATCTATATCAGCGTAACGGCAAAAAACGGAACCATTTGGGATCAGCACACGCTCTCACAGATACGCAATATCAGCCGAACCTTAAAAACCGCTTCTTATGTGGATAAAGTCTTATCCATTACCGAAGTGAAATCAACCTCCAACGATAACGATATCATGAAGGTCTATCCCCTCTTTCCGGAAGATACCGCCTCATTGGGACCGGCAGATATGGACAAAATCAGAGCCGACGCGAAAGCCAATGACATGATTTCCACGCGCCTGATAAGCGCTGATGAAAAATCGGCGCTCATCGCCGCGACAGTAAATCTCCATATCCCCGTAAAGTCGCCGGACGGTCAAACGACCTACCGCTGGATCTCCGATAATGATATCTGCAAGCGCTTGCCTGATAAGCCTGATGAACCGACCCTGCTCAACATCATGAATAAATACGCGGACCCCGCTTACAAACTGACGCTTACCGGTTTTCCCTATTTAAGATACAAGATGCAGCTTCAAATGGCTTCGGATATGAAGATTTTTCTGGTTTTGGGCCTGCTGGTCATGCTGGCCTTTCTCTATGCCAGTTTCAGAACCATACGGGGCATGCTGCTGCCTCTCACCATCGTCCTGATGGGACTTGCGGCATCCTTCGGTTTCATGGGATGGATGAAAGAGAAGATCACCCTGCCCTTCCTGCTCATGGGACCGATGCTTATCGCCATCGCCCATAACTATGGAACACAGCTCATCGCGAAGTATTATGAAGATGTGCAGGACGCGGCAGGACCCTTTACACGGGATGCCATCAAGTGCATCGCGGGAAACTGCATCGTCTCGATCGGTTCACCGGTTCTTATTTCGGCGGTCACCGTCATCGTCGGTTTCGTAACAATGATCTCCCATCCCATCAGGGGGCTTGCGCTGCTTGGATTTTTCTGCGCCTTCGGCATCATTGTTTCATTCATCCTGACAATCATTCTCACGCCGGCCATCCTCTCCATGCTCAACATACCGCAGATGCTGATCGACAAAAACCATGG
>JBEKUA010000114.1:0-4670 GCA_049515495.1 Smithella sp.
TTTAACAATGAAGAACTTGACGATTTGATAATCGAGCGCGGCGACGGTTACCCTACATATAATTTTGCCGTGGTCATTGATGACGCTCTTATGAACATCACCCATGTAATTCGCGGCGATGACCACGTCAACAACACGCCACGCCAGATTTTAATGTATCAGGCGCTGGGTTTTGAGGTACCCAAATTCGCCCATGTCCCGATGATTCTTGGAAGCGATAAAGCACGTCTTAGCAAACGACATGGCGCAACTTCGGTCATGGCCTACAAGGAAATGGGTTTCCTGCCGGAAGCGCTCGTCAATTATCTGGTGCGCCTCGGCTGGTCGCATGGCGATCAGGAAATTTTTTCGCTTTCACAATTGGTTGAGCTTTTCAGTCTGGACGCCGTTGGTAAGTCACCCGCTGTTTTCAACCCCGAAAAACTCCTTTGGCTTAACGCTCATTATATAAAGGATGCCGATTCCGATCGTCTGCTGGAAGAAATGAAGCCCCTGTGGCCGGCAAAGACAAATACCGGCGATGCCGCTTTTATTAAAAAAGTTATTATCGACTTGCAACCGCGAACAAAAACTCTGGTGGAACTGGCTGCCGCCGCCGATTTCTATTTTGCAGATAAAGTTCAGTATGAAGAACAAGCGGCACAAAAATTTCTGGTGCCTGACATTCTCACCCATTTAAAAGCAATAGTTGCAGCGATACCGACGTTGCAAACTTTCAGCAAAGAAGACATTGAAGAATTCCTTAAGGCTTTTACTCTGGAACGGGATATAAAGTTTAAAGTGATCGCTCAGCCGCTACGGGTGGCTCTCACCGGTAAAACCGTAAGTCCCGGTATTGACGAAGTTATGGTTACACTGGGCAAGGATCGGGTGATTAAAAGGATTAACGACGCTGTTGCCTATATTGCATCAAGCACTGATGCGCAGGTTCAGCAATAACTACATGATCTAAAATCGCGGCAATTTCATCTTGACTTTTTTAATTGAATTGCATAGATAGTTTCGCTCAACTTTTCACGTTACCGGGGAACGTCCAGCGACAGGACTCAGGACTCCAAACCATAATACCCAGGTTAGAATCTTAGCCCCCTGCTATTCTCTGGTCCCATCGTCTAGTGGTTAGGACGCTGGCCTCTCACGCCGGAAACCGGGGTTCAACTCCCCGTGGGACTACCAAGTAATTCAATCACTTACAATGACAATTCTACGCTTCTTTTAAATTGGGTGCAATATAGGTGTAATCAGGATCATCCAGGCTATCAACCACTTCTTTGTTCGCTCCGGGTACAAGGTGCCCATATATATCGACAGTAACTTGAATGCTATGATGCCCTAGCTGGTCCTTGATGTAGGCAAGAGAACGATTATCTTGGATAAGTTGAGAAGCATAGGTATGACGGATGTCATGGATGCGGATTTGTCGTAGTTTGGCTTTCTCAAGAATCTTCTTGAATACACGCTCCCTCCAATGACCTTCAATTAAAGGTGTGCCTATCTCGGAAATAAAAATCCATTCGGGCAAGCCCTCTCCTTTAGCAAGATATTCTTCTTTCCGTTTAATTTTCAATTTTGAAAGACATTCTGTTAGTTGCCGAGACATATCAACGTTTCTGTATTTATCATTTTTAGGTGTACTTGTATGACTTTTTGACCTGCTACGCCTGACGATAATAAATCGGTTATTAAAATCAATGTCGCCCCACTGCAAGGCAATAACTTCACCAAGTCTCATACCAGTGCGGCATAATGTTAAAAGCATCGGATAATGTTTCGGGTAATGCGTCAGGCAAGTCTCCAAGAGCAATTTTGTCTCTTCCCTGGTGAGTGGATCAATGTGGTATTTTTTTACTTTTGACCTTATTAGTTTTCTAATGATTTGCGCCGGATTTGAAGATATCTTATTGTCATCAACAGCAAGCTCTAAAACTCCACTTATTGCGTTTTTGATGTGCGTCGCGGTACTGGCTGCGTATCCTTCTTTAAGCTTCTTTTGTAATAACTTCTTCACCACAGCCTTGTTTATGTCAGTCACCGGAGTTTTTTCAAGATCCGGCAACACATGATTTTTAAGAATCCCCTTATAATCTGATATTGATATTCTTTTACAGGTGGCTGGTACGGTATTTTCAATCCATGTTTTGGCGTAATGACCAAAAGTAACATCTTCGTTCTTGCTTAATTTAAGATCGCCAAGAATTAACTTGGCTTCAATCTTTTTTGCAGCCTCAAGCGCAAACCTTTTGTCACGACCAATTTTTTTTGATCTACGCTGACCATGGTGCTCAATGAATATCCACCAATCGCCTGAGCCTTTTATTTTTTCTCTGACTTGTACGGACATAGACTATTTTATCTTCTTATCGATATACTTTATTAAATCGGATATTTTAAAATCAGAGTCCTTTATTTTTTTAAGCAATAATATTTCTTCATCGCTAGGTTCATATATTTTAGAAAACTTTGTGTTCTTGAAAAATGGTTCAACGTTCTCTCTTTGAACTGGTTCCCACTTTTTCAACATATCGTATTGTTCTTCGCTTATTGATTGAACAGAAATAGATAAGCTAATTTCAATTGATTCAGATTTTGCAATTTCAGAAATTTTAACGAGAGGATTTTCAAGACCTCCGCCCAGCATAATCATATCCGTGTCTTTCTTCCGTCGAAGCACGAATATATTATTTTTGTCGTCTTTTACAATAATGGCATATGTTGGTGTTTCAAACAATGATCGATCTAGATATTTTTTAAATCCAGACAACTCAGGTTTCAATAAAATAAGTTTAACATTTTTAGCGTGTTTTATAATGCTGTACAACGGTTCATAGCCTGGGAAACCCGGTACGAGGCCACGCGTAAGCATGAAAAGTTTATAAAAATTATCTTTATTAAACGGATATACAGAATTATCATTGATAATCCGCGTATTAATATTCAGTTTTTTGGTAATCGATTCAATATGCTCTTTTGATATTCCAAATCCTTTTTTCTCAAATTTATCAATTGCCGAGCGTGATAAATTAAATAAACCAGCAAAATTTTCCTGAGTATATCCACTGGATTCTCTAATTAATGCAATAAATTCATTTAGTTTCATAAAATTAACGCGTAAGCAAAAAAGTAGTTGCAAAAGGTAGCAATTTAAGTATAATGATACCTAACAATGACACTTTAGAATGATACCACAAATCATGAAGAAAACACAACATAAATCATTAATGAGTATTAAAGCAGCATGAAATATTTTTGCTCATGCGACAACAATATTTAGGAGTTTAGCGGATGACGATGAAGAATGAAAAACAATTTTCACAAGGTTGGGCCAAAGTAAATAAAACGGCAACACACATTGGCATGAGTCCAAGGTCAGTCCGGAAGCTTCTCAGGCAGGGATTGCCTTATTCTCGGTTGCCATCAGGAGCTATCCTAATTTCGCTCGATCAGGCTGATGAATATATAAAAAAATTTCAAGTCGTAAACGACGAACTTGATAGCGTAGTGAATGATGTCATCAAATCGATAAAATAATCTCTATAATCTGCTTAAAAATAATTATTATAAATGACCTTATCATCAAGAGAAAATAACGAAGAATTGTATGCAATAATTGAACGTGCCAAGACATTATCGTTAAACGATATTATCCGACAAACAAAGGTAAAAGAAATATCAGAAAAAGAGAATCACCCCAAAAATAATACCTCCCACAAAAATCCCCTTCAGAAACAATCAACATCTTCTTTTCTGCCAAATGAACTCACACGAATAAGTCCTTTTTTTGTCATGTCAAAATTTGAGATGGGGCATCGACCTTTGGAAAAGAGAGTATGTGAAAATTCATGGGGGAAAATGGAAATCCAGGGGGAGCGTTTATCAATTTTTGACGAAGGTATTTTGCTCGCAATTTTAAGACTCTCATTATTAAAGAAATCGTCGAATTTTTCTACGACTATTAATCAAATTCTGACAATTCTCGGTACTTCCCCCGGTCGAAACACCTACCATTCTGTTTGGTCCTCGATAAAAAGACTTGGGGCAACAACTATAAGCCTTTACGTCAAAGATGAAAAAAAAGAATCCTTCACTCATATTTTGGCCGGCGGAATTTGCGACGATAAATATAACATTACAATAAGCATAAATAGATTTTTTGGCGAAATGTTTTTGAAAGGGCTAATTACTAACATCGATATCGATTTTCGGTCCAATCTTAAGGGCGATATTTCAAAAGCATTGTACCGGTTCTATCGAAGTCAGCCAGCCAATTATGAGATACATCTTCAGAAATTATGTAACGCAATCAACCTCGATCAATCACAAAAAAAATTCAGACTCCGCGAAAAAATAAACAAAGCTTTAAATGAATTAAAAATGAATAATTTCCTTGCTGCCGGAATAATAAATGAAAAAGATCACGTCGTCACCAAAAAAGGTGAGGGAGTGAAAGTTTAGACAATTGAAGATGATCTCTTTGACAATTGGGGATGTAACCTTAGACAATTGAAGTGGCTTTGATAGACAATTGAGGATGATAGTTTTGACATTTGGAGATGTTTTTAGATTATTTCATAACAATATAAAACACATGCATGACATGAAGATTTAAAAGATATTTTAGATATAAAAGATATTTAAGAGAAACATTGAATTATTCTTCGCTCAAGGGTTTT
>JBEKUA010000115.1:0-4667 GCA_049515495.1 Smithella sp.
GCCCAGGAAACCGAAAGCCACCAGACCGAAGGCAAACACCGGAGCGGCAAAAGTAAATGCCGGGGGCATTAAAGCCATAACAGCCGGATTTTTGGATACCAGGTAGGCAATCAACATCAGAACCATGATCGTCAGGCCTTCCCAGAAAGCAGAGAAGTTACCGGCAACCAGACCGGAAAGAATGTTCAAGGAAGGACCGCCCTGACGGGAAGCGTTAACAACTTCTTCGCAATGACGCGACGACGTGCTGGTGAATACTTTTGTAAATTCCGGAATCAAAGCCCCTGCGATGGTTCCGCAACTGATGATGATGGAAAGAGGCAACCACAAACCTGCGTATGCATCCGTCAAGTCACCGAGCAGATAATAACTGGCAACGAAGGTTACTCCTATGGAAACAAGAGAGGTGATCCATACCAGATAGGTTAAGGGATGTTCAAAGTTAAATTCTTTCTTTCCGGCAAAAGCAGCTTTGCTGATAATGTCATTGACAAAATAAGAAACCAGAGAGGTCAGGATCATGAGGATTCTCATAGCAAAAATCCAAACAATCAATTTGCCGCCCATTGCAGGATTTCCCGCCAAAGCCAGAGCCAAAAAGGCAATCAAGGCAACGCCGGTAACACCGTAAGTTTCAAAACCGTCCGCCGTGGGGCCAACGCTGTCACCAGCATTGTCACCGGTACAGTCGGCTATAACACCGGGGTTTTTGGGATCATCTTCCGGGAGATGGAAAACGATTTTCATCAAGTCCGAACCGATATCGGCGATTTTCGTGAAGATGCCGCCGCAGATACGCAGAGCGGATGCGCCCAGAGATTCACCGATGGCAAAACCGATGAAGCAGGGACCGGCCAGTTCTTTTGGAATGTAAGCCAGAATGATAATCATGAAGAAAAGTTCGATGCTGACCAGCAGCAGTCCAACGCTCATACCGGAACGCAGACAAATGTTAACGATGTTCAAAGGCTTGCCGCTAAGTGATGCAAAAGCAGCACGGGAATTAGCCACGGTATTGATACGGATACCAAACCAGGCAACTGTATAAGAACCCAGAATACCTACAATAGAACATACCAGAATAATAATGACGTCTGAAACTGCTTTCGCCTCAAGCACTCCAAAGTAGTAGGCTATACAAATAGCGATCAGAACCCACAATGCGATAAGGAATTTGCCCTGTTGGAACAAATAGGTTTTGCAGGTTTCCCAAATGGTCTGAGAAACATCCAGCATCGCCTTATGCGCGGGCAAATTCTTGGTTTGCACGTACTGCATGATACCGAAAATCATCCCGATGGCGCAGACGATCAATCCGAAATTCAGAATGGTTAACCCGGCAAGGGCGCCACCCAAAAAGCTGACTTGCGTCAGATCAGGCAATTTAATGTCCGCCTCACCGGCAAATGCTGCGCCAGCCATGAGCAGAAACATCAAAAAGCTCAGTAAAAATGTCCAGATACTTCTTTTGTTTTGTAACATTATCCATCCTCCTTTTTAAAATTCTTAATTATTTTTTGTATGGTATTTAGCCATAGCTTGTTGCATACCTGATTCAATAATATCTGCAGCGGCTTTAGCCGCAATTTGAATGACTTCCTGAAGCAAAGCGGATTCTTCCGATCCAAACCGTTCCAAAACATAATCTTCAACGCGGGACTTATCGGAAGGCTTACCAATACCCATTTTTATTCGCATAAAATCAGCGGACCCGAGGCATGTCGTAATGGATTTTAGACCTTTATGTCCGGCGTCTCCTCCACCGGTTTTAAGGCGAACTGAACCGAAAGGTAAATCAAGATCATCGTGTATTACGATCAAATTATTTATATCCACTTTAAAGTAAGCCAGTAATTTTCTTACCGCATTACCACTTAAATTCATGTATGTCTGAGGCATCGCTAAAAGCACATTTTGGCCTACGATTTTACCTCTATTCCAAAGAGCATTAAAACTTTTTTGCTTTAAGTCCACTTCCCACCGGGCGGCGATTTTTTCCAGAACCATAAACCCGATGTTGTGTCTCGTATATTGATAGCGGCTTCCCGGATTTCCCAATCCAATGATCAGATACATTATTTGCTCCTTCTCATCAACGCGCCGGAAAAATATTTTTGTTAATTTCGAGAGAAGCAACTGCCATCACCCAGTTTTTGAAGCCTTCTATAAAATTATTTCCCCTTTTCTGCCGGAGCAGCTGTTGCACCGGTTTTTGCCGAAGCACCGGTTTTTGCCGAAGCATCGGCTTCCGTTGCAGCGCCTTCTTCAGCAGCAGCTTCTTCTTTTACAGGTTCCTCAACTTTAGCAACTTTAATTACAGCAACCGCTGCAACCGAAGTATCCGGCCTGTCTAAAAGTGTTATTTCTTCGGCGACTTTCAAATCTCTGATTCTTATAGAATCACCGATTTGGAGATTGGTTACGTCTACATCAATATGATCCGGAAGATTTAAGGGCAGACAGGAAATTTTTACTTCTCGTCTTAAATGCTGCAATTCACCACCGAATTCCACACCAACAGCCTTACCGACAAAACGCAGGGGCACATCAATAGTGAGCTTACGCTTTACATCCACTTCATAAAAATCGGCATGGTAAAGCATGCCTGTTAAAGGCTGGACTTGCAACTCTCTAATTAAAGAGAGTTTTTCTATCTTTTTGTCGCCGCCATCATCAATAATCAATTTAATAAAGGCATGATCTTTTTTATCTTTGCGCAGTTTGACCAGCGCATCATTTTTTACTGCCAATAAAATATTTTCGGCAGAGCGACCATAAAAAATCGCCGGAACAAATCCCTTTTGCCGCAAACGGCGAGATGGTCCTTTCTTTTGTTCTTTACGGACTTGAGCCGTTAAATCTGTTACCTCCATTTGTTCCTCCTATATAAATAATGAGCTTACGGAATCATCGTAATAAATTCGGCGCACGGCTTCGCTTAAAATTCCGGACACCGATAAAACCTTTATTTTTCCACAATTTTTTGCCCGATCGCTTAGCGGTATCGTATCGGTCACAAGGGCTTCTTTAATCTCGGACTTTTCAATGCGATCCAGCGCCGGCCCGGATAAGACAGGATGCGTACAGCAGACGGAAACTTCTAAAGCGCCGGCTTCCTTCATGGCGCTGGCAGCCTGCACAACTGTGCCGGCTGTATCAACCATGTCATCCAGAATGATAACTTTCTTGCCTTTTACGTTGCCGATGATATTCATCACTTCAGCTTCATTCGGCCCTTCCCTTCTTTTATCAATAATAGCCAGAGAAGCTCCCAGCCTTTTTCCGAAGGCTCTGGCGCGCTCCACACCACCGGTATCCGGCGATACAACCACGGTATTGTCCTGATAATTTTTTTTCATGTAATCAATCAAAACCGGCGTGGCAAAGAGATTATCCACGGGGATGTTGAAGAAACCCTGAATTTGACCGGCATGCAAATCCATGGATAAAACACGTTGGGCGCCGGCGGTGGTAATAAGATCAGCTACTAATTTTGCCGAAATAGGCGCGCGGGGAGCAACTTTCCGATCCTGTCTGGCGTATCCGTAATAAGGAACAACCGCCGTGATACGGTATGCCGAAGCCCTTTTCATGGCATCAATCATAATGAGCAATTCCATCAACGTCACATTCACAGGCGGACAAGTAGACTGTATGATGAAAACATCCATTCCCCGGACATTTTCATTAATTTCGACACGTGTTTCTCCGTCACTAAAGGTGGTGACATTAGCCTTTCCTATCGAAACGCCCAGTTTATCACATATTTTCTTAGCCAGCGCGATATTGGCATTACCGGAAAAAACCCTGATTCTTTCTAACATTTAAATAATTCTCCACAATCTTTACTGGCTGGGGCGGGAGGATTCGAACCTCCGAATGCAGGAATCAAAGTCCTGTGTCTTGCCGCTTGACGACGCCCCAACAAATCTATTTAATGAAGGGTATCATTCACAATCTTAGTAGTCTAAATATGCAATAATTACAGAGATTTGGCAAGAAAGACCATGCATTGACCGGAAACTTCTTTCCGTATAACTTCCAGGTTTTTTTCCGCCTCTTTTCCGTTCCTAAATACACCAAAGACTGTTGGTCCGCTACCCGACATCAATGCGCCAAGCGCACCTTGTCTGAGCAACATTTTTTTTAGACCAGCCAATTCGGGGTGAATTTCCAACGAAACTGACTCTAAGTCATTATGCAATCCCTGAACTATGTCGCCCAGTACCAAAAACCGCGGAATGCTATAATTATTTTTCACCCTTGTCAATCTTAAATTGAGGTTTTCATAAACCATTTTTGTCGAAAGCTCAAATCGGGGTTTAATCAGTATCAAATTGATTTTGGGTAAATCTTTCAGAGCTTTCAGTTTATCGCCAATACCAAAAGATAAAGCATTGTTTCCAAAAACAAAAAAGGGGACATCCGCCCCTATTTTTGACCCCAGTTTCATCAGCTCATTTTTTTTTAAGTTTAAAGAACATATTTTGTTTAAGGCTATTAAAGTTGTTGCGGCATCGGAACTTCCCCCGCCAAGACCGGCAGCTAAAGGAATTTTTTTGGTAAGCTTAATTTCCACGCCAAAAGGATAATTGGTATAAGCAAAAATAGACTGTGCAGCGCGAAATACCAAATTATCTTCAGATGTTGGCAAGTCGCTCCCGGGA
>JBEKUA010000116.1:0-4658 GCA_049515495.1 Smithella sp.
GTCCGGTAGATGCCACTTTTGCGGCGATCCGTAACATCACCAAAACTAATTATCCACTGATGAAATATATCGTTAACGCTATAACCGGAGGATCTGACGCGCAGGGTGAAGTTACCGTCCAGCTCAAATACAACGGACATTCAGTTGTAGGACGCGGCGCGCATCCGGATGTTATTGTCGCTTCCGCCAAGGCCTATATAAACGCGTTAAATCGTCTGGAATTTTTAAAGCAAAGCGGTAAAAAGGTTAGAGTTGAATAAACATTTAAAAAAGTATAAAGATAGATTTATATACCATTTTGTTTGGAATCTGCCGTCTGATAGGCGTCAATTCCCGGCAAGGATGTTTATTATTGCGCTCCTTTTAAGTTGCGCATCCGGTCAAAGGATAACGAGGCGGCAAGGAGGAGGCTTCACAGGCGTATTACCAATATGTTGAGGAAGCCTGCGACTCTGCCAACAAAGTTAGCCAAAGAAAGCAAATTGGTATTATTTTTTACAAGGAGCATAAATCGTGGGCAACACTATTACGGAAAAAATTTTAATGGCTCATACCGGACTAAAAAAAATCGTTGCTGGCCAGTTGATCAACGCTAGAGTGGATATTGCTTTAGGCAACGATGTCACCGCGCCTATAGCCATTAATGAATTCAAAAAAGCAGGTGGGAAAAAAGTCTTTAACAAAGACAAAGTTGCTTTAGTTTTAGACCACTTTACACCTAACAAAGACATTAATTCCGCCCAGCAATGCAAGGCTGTGCGCGAATTCGCCAAAAAACAGAAGATAACTCATTTTTATGAAGGCGGCCAAGTGGGCATTGAACACGCTTTATTGCCTGAGCAAGGCATTGTCCTGCCAGGAGATTTGGTCATTGGCGCAGACAGTCATACCTGTACTTACGGGGCATTGGGCGCGTTTGCCACCGGGGTGGGCAGCACCGATCTTGCTGCAGCCATGCTCACCGGTGAATTATGGCTTAAAGTGCCATCATCTATAAAATTTATAATTTTTGGTTCCTTGCAAAAATGGGTTTCGGGCAAGGATTTAATTTTACATATAATAGGCCGCATTGGTGTTGACGGAGCTCTTTATAAGGCAATGGAATTTACCGGAGAAACAATCGGCAAATTGCCGATGGCCGGCAGACTTTCGATGGCGAACATGGCCATCGAAGCAGGAGCAAAAAACGGTATTTTTGCTCCCGATAAAATTACCAGAGAATATATCAAAAAAAGAGCGAAACGCGATTATAAATTTTATGCTTCCGACATGGATGCCGTCTATACCGACACAATTGAAATCGACGCCAGGGAAATTGAGCCGCAGGTGGCTTTCCCCCATTTGCCTTCTAATGTTAAAGGAATAAGCAAAGCGGGCAAAGTTAAAATCGACCAGGCGCTCATTGGCTCCTGCACCAACGGCCGGATTGAAGATTTGAGAGTCGCCGCCCAGATTTTGAAAAACCATAGGGCAGCATCCAATGTAAGATTGATTATTATTCCGGCAACTCCGGAAATTTACAAACAGGCTTTAAAGGAGGGACTAATTGAAATTTTCCTGAAAGCCGATGCAGTAATCAGCCCGCCTTCCTGTGGCGCATGTCTGGGCGGACACATGGGAATTCTGGCAGAAGGAGAAAGAGCTGTCGCTACTACAAATCGTAACTTCGTTGGCCGTATGGGACATCCCAAAAGTGAAGTCTACCTTGCAAACCCTGCAATCGCTGCAGCTTCAGCTGTATTAGGAAGAATCGCATCCCCTGAGGAACTGTAAAACCATGGGCATGATGCCCTGCGTTTTACGGGATAGATAAACTTACCAATTCCAATGCGTTTCGTTTTCGGAATTGGAGTTTCATTAATAAAGGAAAAAGGATTTCTTGCAATGATATTCAAAGGAAAAGTATGGAAATTTGGAGATAATATAGATACCGACGCGATCATTCCGGCGCGCTATTTAACGACATCGGATCCGCAAGAGCTTGCAACTCACTGCATGGAAGATGCTGATCCGGATTTTATTACCAGGATGAAGACGGGTGATATTATTCTGGGAGGAGAAAATTTCGGTTGCGGCTCTTCGCGCGAACACGCGCCTATCGCGATTAAAGCGGCTGGCGTTTCCTGCGTCATCGCTAAAAGTTTCGCCCGCATTTTTTATCGCAACGCTTTTAACACGGGACTACCTATTTTTGAATCCAAAGAACTTGGAGACGCAATTAGCGAAGGGGAAAAAGTAACTGTGAACAGCGCTAACGGAACTATTACCATAACCAACTCAAACAAAATATTCATAATTAATCCCATTCCGCCGTTTATGGAGAAACTCATTGCCGATGGTGGTTTGATGAAGCATATTGCCGGAAAAAGAGGAAAGAATGAAACAAGGTGATTTTAAAATAGCCGTATTTGCCGGTGATGGCATAGGACCGGAAATAATGAAAGAAGCTCTAAAGATTTTAAAGATTATTTCTGACAAGAAAAATATTGATCTGCAACTTACCGAAGGACTTGTCGGAGGATGCGCCTATGATCATTTTGAAGTACCCTTGCCGGATTCGAGCATGGAACTTGCTCTGCAAAGCGACGCGGTTTTATTGGGAGCCGTCGGCGGTCCCCGATGGGAGTCGCTGGATTATAAAGTCAGACCTGAAAGAGCGCTTCTGGGCTTGCGAAGCGCATTGGGTATTTTTGCTAATTTGCGGCCGGTTGTTGTTTTTGAAGAGCTTCTTGAAGCGTCACCGCTCAAGAAAAATATCGTGCAGAAAATTGATATTATGATTGTCCGCGAATTGACAGGTGATGTTTATTTTGGCAAGCCGCGCGGTGTAAAAAAGGGGAAAGACGGTAAACGCAGAGGCGTTAACACGATGGCTTACTCGGAAGATGAAATCCGTAGAATTGCCATTCGCGCCTTTGAAATTGCCCGAACGCGTAAAAAGAATCTTCTTTCGGTAGACAAAGCTAATGTTCTCGAAACTTCCGAGCTATGGCGTGATGTGGTGACAGAGGTCGGCCACAATTATCCGGAAATTACTCTGAAGCACATGTATGTTGATAACTGCGCCATGCAGCTTATCCGTAATCCGGCTCAGTTTGACGTAATTGTTACATCCAATTTATTCGGAGATATATTAAGCGATGAAGCCGCTATGCTGACCGGTTCTATCGGCATGCTTCCTTCAGCCAGTCTGGGTGAAAAAACCGCTTTATATGAACCCATTCATGGTTCAGCCCCGGATATAGCCGGAAAAAATATTGCCAATCCTCTGGCCACAATTCTGTCGGTGGCCTTAATGCTGCGTTATTCTTTTTCCATGCCGTTGGAAGCCGGCTTGATCGAAAAAGCCGTCACTGAAACATTAAAAGAAGGCTTTCGGACGCAGGACATTCATCAACAAAATAAAAAACTTGTCGGCACCGGAGAAATGGGCGATAATGTTGCAAGAAATCTGTGTAAACTCTTAAATTAGCGAGAGTCTTACAAAAGCCGGCCAGAAGAAACTCCCGTGAGGATGAAAAAGATGGGATCTGCTTTTTTTCTTGAAAAGATATCAATTGATCCTCCGCTCGAAAAAATATATCAGCGTCTCGGCTACAAAAAGAGAACAACCGATATCTCGGCAAAGCAGAAAGAAGAAACCGATCGTTTTATAAATGAAGCTTTTTCTTTTATTTCACTCAAGGGAGTTTTTTTGCGTCTCACCATTAATCATAACGACGGCGAGAAAATAATTCTGACCGGAAATTTGACCTTCAACAGTAAAAAGCTATCGGCTTTTCTGCGCGGTTGCAAAGAAGCTGTTCTTATGGGCGCTACGGCAAGTGACGCAATCATGGAAGCAATCAAAGGGAAAACCCGTCAGGACGATTTAGCTGCCGCGGTCGTTTATGACGCCACGGCCAGTGAGGTGACGGACGCTGCCATGGACTGGATCATGAATTATTTTAATCAGATCATTCGCCGCGAAGGGAAAACTCTTTTGCCAAAACGTTTTTCGGCTGGCTATGCTGATTTTAATCTGGAAAATCAGAAAGCAATTTATGAAATGCTTCAAATGGAGAAATTAGGTGTAAAGATCACGTCCAACTTCATTCTCCTTCCGGAAAAATCAGTTACCGCCATCAGCGGCATTCGCGGATAACACAAAAAATAATTGCCACTCCACAAAAAGGAAAAAAACTACATGAAGCGTATGATCATCAAAATCGACGAAGAAAAATGTACCGGCTGCGGTTTGTGCGTACCGGAATGCCATGAGGAAGCCATAAAAATAATTGACGGCAAGGCCAAACTTATCAAAGACGCTTTTTGCGATGGCCTTGGAGCATGTCTGGGAGAATGTCCCGAAGGAGCGCTTTCCATCGAAGAACGTGAAGCCGAATCTTTTGATGAAACATTGGTCAAGGAAACTATTGAGAGCCGGAAGAAAGAAGAACCTTGTTCTCACAGCAGCCAATCAGCGCCTCAGAATCTTCATGTTATGAGTTCCGCTGGTTCCTGCCCCGGATCTGCTCAAACCGTATTTAAAAGAGAACCGCAGTCTGCCGCAGACGCATTTTCGACAAAAACAAAGCCGTCGGAACTCACACACTGGCCGGTTCAAATGCACCTTATAAATCCGGCGGCTGATTTTTTTCATGGAAAAGATATGGTGC
>JBEKUA010000117.1:0-4613 GCA_049515495.1 Smithella sp.
CAAGCAGGCAAAACTGGGAGACGAACTCTTGCATGGGGCCAGATAAATATTGGGCCAACCTCAAAATCAAAGCAGTATCTTTGTTCCCAAAATGGCATGATAGTTATGGCCAGGTAGATGCTTCTTCCTCCTCAGAAAAAAAGGACAGGAAATAACATCTAGGTCATTTGCCGGATTTATACTTTTTCCAAACTCTGCGCAGGCGCAAAGAATTGCTCACAACTGAAAATGAACTCAAAGCCATAGCCGCAGCGGCAAATTCGGGATTCAGCAGTATCCTAAAGAAAGGATACAGAGCGCCCGCGGCAATAGGAATACCAATAACATTGTAGAAGAACGCCCAAAAAAGATTTTGTTTGATCACGCGCATCGTGACCGACGACAGGTCGATAGCTTCCGGCACACCCATCAAATCATCGCGAATAAGAGTTATGTCGCTGGCTTCAATAGCCACATCCGTCCCCGCGCCAATGGCAATGCCAACGTCGGCTGCAGCCAGCGCCGGAGCGTCGTTAATACCGTCACCAACCATGGCGATAACCCCACCCGCGGCTTGCAATTTTCTTATTTCATCAGCCTTTTTATCCGGAAGAACATCTGCCAGCACCTGATCAATATCCAGTTGAGTGGCAATCGCTTTAGCCGTGCCGGCGTTATCGCCGGTAATCATAACAACTTTCAATCCCCTGCCCTTCAAGCTTTCGATTGCTTGCTTGGCTGAATCCTTCGGTTCATCGGCCAGAGCGATGAAACCGAGAACTTTTTTTTCAAAAGCGACATACACTACCGTTTTCCCTTCGTGGGATTGCCTTGCAGCCGATTCATCCAAATCATTTACAGACACACCTTCGCTTTCCATAAAAGAACGATTGCCGGTAAGACATAATTTGTTTTGAAGCAATGCTTTTGCGCCCATACCTGATAACGCTGTAAATTTATCCACGGCGGCAACTGCAATTCCATCGATTTGCGCTTTTGACAAAATAGCCTGTGCCAGCGGATGTTCGGAATTTTTCTCCAGCGCGGCGGCGTAGGCAAGAATCTGTTTTTCGTTATAACCAGCTACGGCCACAATATCGGTCACCGCCAATTCGCCGCGTGTCAGCGTGCCCGTTTTATCGAAAACGACAGTTGAAAGTTTATGTATTTTTTCGAGAGTTTCGCCGCCCTTAATTAAAATTCCGCTTTGCGCTCCTAAGCCCGTGCCCACCATGATTGCCGTCGGAGTGGCCAACCCAAGCGCACAGGGACAGGCAATCACCAATACGGAAACAAAATTAATCAGAGCGCGGCTGAAATTACTTTCGGCGGGAAGAAAATACCAGATGACAAAAGTAATAAAGGCAACTAGAAATACTGCCGGAACAAAAACAGAAGCAACTTTATCTACCAGCCGCTGAATTGGAGCTTTGGAGCCTTGCGCCTCTTCCACCAGACGGATAATTTGCGCCAGAGCGGTTTTTGCGCCCACGCCCGTCGCCCGAAAAGTAAAACTGCCTGTCTTGTTAATCGTGGCGGTAAACACTTTTTGTCCGATTTCCTTGGCTACCGGCATGCTTTCACCGGTCAACATTGATTCGTCAATTGTGGATTGGCCCGACATTATTATTCCGTCGACGGGAATTCTTCCGCCTGGTTTGACAAGCAGGATATCGCCAATCTGCACTTCTTCCACGGCAACTTCCAACGCTTGATCATTCCTGATCAGATACGCCGTCTTGGGTTTTTGCCCCATCAACGTCTTTATTGCCGTAGAAGTCTTTCCTTTGGCTTTGGCTTCCAGAAGCCTGCCTACAAGGATAAGAGTGACGATCATTGCCGCACCGTCATAATAAACATGAGGCATCACGCCGGCAGTCATGAAAAAATGAGGGAAGAAACTTGCCACCGCAGAATAGGCGTAAGCCGAAAAAGCACCCACAGCGACCAGGGTGTTCATATCGGATGTTTTTTGCCGCGCAGCTTTATAGGCACCGATAAAAAATCGGCTGCCCACCCAAAAAACCGCGGGAGTCGTCAAGACAAACATTGCCCAAAGCATGACCTGACGCGGAATGAAATACAAAAAACCAAACCAGTGCTGCATTGAACCGAAGAAAATAACCACACTCAGAATCGCGCCACAGGTTACTTTTAACTTCAGATCTTTAAGTTCCCTGACCCGGGAAGCTTCGATGGGATCGGCAAGATTATCTTTAAGTTCACCTAAATATTCATAACCGTGTTCGGTGATAACTTTCTCAAGCGCCTCAGGACCGCCCCATTTTGCCGAGTGAATAATTGTGGCATGTCCATTAGCCAGATTGACATTGGCTTCCACCACCCCGGCAACAGAGTTTAGCGCTTCTTCCACACGCCTCACGCAGGCGGCGCAGGCCATGCCACCCACGGCAATAGTTATTTTTTCCGGGGCAGCCATTTTATTCAACAATTTCGTATCCAGCCTTCTTTATCGCCTCGGCAACAACCGCAGGATCAACCGTTTTCATTTCCGCGTAGGTCGCCGTGCTGCTCTTTAAATCCACATTAACATCTTTTATTCCGTCCACAGCGCCAAGCGCCTTAGTTACAGCCATCACACAATGCTGACAGCTCATTCCTTTTATTTTTATTCTTTTCATTGAAATAACCTCCTTTTGTGCAACTAATTTAAGAACTTTTCTTATAATAGCAAGGCTAATAATAATTTTTTGATAATCTTCCGCCGATTCCCGGCATTATATCCTGCTTGATTTAAAATTTATTCTGTATTATTGCATAACAAACAGATAAAAGGTGAAAAATGATAATTCACTGCTGGGGCTCCAGAGGCTCCATTCCTGTTTCGGGCAAACAATATTTGCGCTATGGCGGCAACACCACTTGCATTGAAATCAGGACAAACGATAATAAAATATTGATCGTTGATGCGGGTTCCGGTATTCGTGAGGCGGGTAATAATCTAATTGCGGCCGGTTATCGCGATGTCACTCTTTTATTGACGCATGCCCACTGGGATCACATTATGGGTTTTCCCTTTTTCAAACCCATATATTCGCGTGAAACCAATCTGAACATCTGGGGTTGCCCTTTTGCCCGGGATTCAATCAAAGAAATGCTCTCACGCACTATGACGGCGCCCCATTTCCCTGTAAATTTTGACTCCATCCGCGCAAACATATCATATCAAGACACATGCGTTGAACACTATACTCTCGGTTCGATGGTTATCACTCCCATACCTCTTAGCCATCCTAATCAGGGCACGGGTTACAAGTTTGAGGAAGACGGTAAATGTTTTGTTTTTCTTACCGATAACGAACTTAGTTACAAGCACGAAGGAGGACTTGATTTTCAGAAATATCTTGAATTTTCCAGAGGCGCTGATTTGCTTATCCACGACGCCGAATATAAAGAAGACGAATATATAAAAACCCGCGGCTGGGGGCACTCTTGTTATACGGATACCCTGAATCTGGCCATGCATGCCGGAGTAAAGAATTTAGGGTTATTTCATCACAATCAGGAAAGATTTGATGACGAAGTTGATGCGATTGTAAAGAGTTGTCACAAGATAATCAAAAAAAGCGGCAAAAAACTGGAATGCTGTGCCGTGAGTCAGTCAATGGAATTTAGTCTTTAATTTTCGCACTTCAGCTCCGGAGATCAGCAAGCATGTTTTTCCCTCTGCACATTTCATTTATGGCAACAGCTACATCGGCTCTTATTGCCGGTGTCAGCGCCGCCATTTTTTTTCGCAAGAATAAATACTGGCTGAAAATTCATAAATCATTTAATTCATTTGGCCTTTTGGAAATAACGGCAGGAATTATTATGGCTTTCATCTATGTTTCCGGCACAGACGGTAAACACATTGATGGTCCTCACCAGATTAACGGTTTAGCGGCATTTATACTCGTTTTAATCACACTTATACTGGGATTTTATCAATTTAAAGCTAAAAACAAATTAGCCGTGAGAAGAGCGCACCGCTTGCTCGGACGTTTCTCCCTATTGCTGTTGCTGACGGCCATAACTTTGGGGTTGATACTGGCCGGCATCATTTAAACAAATCTACAATTGCACCACTTTAATCCCGCGACTTGAAATCCCCCGGGTCCGGCCAAAGTGGAGGATGAATACGCCGTAACCTGCGGGAGGTCGCATTACATAAGGAGCCTGCGGGTCCTTTTGGAGGGGCCATGGGGGCAGTAGGGGGCTTCACTTAATAAAATGTTTCTTCCAACAACCAGCGCTGAATTAAAAAAATTAAAATGGGATAAACTCGATGTAATTCTTGTCACCGGCGACGCTTACATCGACAGCCCTTTTATTGGAGTTTCCATAATCGGCCGGGTTCTTACCAACGCCGGATTTCGCGTGGGAATCATCGCTCAGCCAGACTGGCAGAGCAAAACCGATATTTGCCGGTTGGGGGAACCAAAACTATTCTGGGGCATCACCGGCGGATGTATGGATTCAATGGTTGCCAATTATACAGCGACAAAGAAAAAAAGAAATGACGATGATCTGACGGCCGGAGGCAGGAATAACCGCCGTCCTGACCGCGCTGTCGTCGTTTACGCCAATTTAATCCGCCAGTATTTTAAGGATACCAAACCGCTGGTGCTGGG
>JBEKUA010000118.1:0-4602 GCA_049515495.1 Smithella sp.
ATCCAGTTCTGCCTGAAATTCTTTATAGGTTTCTTTTTGAGGCTTACCGCCAATGATAACACTCTGGTCCGCGTAATATTTCGGTATGGTCATATCCAGAGTTACATTGGTAAAAGGCGTTTGAAAGCCCACTCTTGTCGGCACATTAATATTGAATATAAATTCCTGCAGCGCCTGTTTAATTTCTTTAATCGTTAAATTATCATAACGGATAAACGGAGCAAGCAAAGTGTCAAAATTGGAAAAAGCCTGCGCTCCGGCAGCTTCTCCCTGAAGCGTATAAAAGAAATTAACCACCTGCCCCAGAGCGCTGCGCAGATGATTGGCCGGTTTGCTTTCCACTTTGCCGGACACACCCTTAAATCCCTGCAAAAGAAGATCATATAAATCCCAGCCCACGCAATAAACGGAAAGCAAACTTAAATCGTGAATATGAAAATCACCTTCAATATGAGCCCTGCGAATTTCCGGAGAATATATTTCATTGAGCCAGTAAACCTTGCTGACTTCAGAAGATATATAATTGTTCAAACCCTGTAACGAGTAATCCATATTGCTGTTTTCATTGATCTTCCAATCAGCTTTCTTCAAATATTGATCAACCAGATCAACTTCCATCTTATTGGTAATATCTCTTAAACGAGAATGCTGATCCCGGTAAATAATATATGACTTGGCCGTTTTACGATGCGTAGATTGCAAAAGAACTTCTTCGACAATATCCTGAATTTCTTCAACGGATAAAATTTTGCTGTCAAACATTTTTTCGGCAAGATTTAAAACCTTGATCGTTAATTTACGCGCTTCATTAATTTCGAATTCACCTGTAGCAGTTCCAGCCTTGGCAATGGCGTTGGTTATCTTTTCCGCGCTAAATTTAACTAAACGGCCATCTCTTTTTCTAATTTTTAAATTCATTTGCCGACTCCATTTATAAATAGAAAATCAAATATAATTAACTCAATATGACGCTATATATTGTGGTATGTAAGGATAATACTACTACATATAGTAATTATCAAGAAAATAATAAATTTTTTTTCAGGGGATATCCTGGGGTGAAAAACTGAATGAAATGGCAGCTATTTAAACATGATGATCCGGCTAAAATATTTTATGCCTTGTTATATTCTGAAAAAATCATGGAAAAAACAGCACGTCCCTGAGTGGATGATCTCAAGTCGGTGGAATAACCAAACATGGCCTTCAAGGGAACTTTAGCTCTAATTTCGCTTACATTTCCCTTCGGATTAACAGATTGAATTTCACCTTTGCGGGCATTGATGTCACCTATAACATCGCCCATAAAGTCACTGGGCGTAATAATATCAACCATCATCATCGGTTCGAGCATAAGGGGATCACCAAGATTGCATCCATCACGGAAAGCGGTTGCCGCCGCGATCTTATAACCCTGGGCTGAAGATTCACCTTCCCGGAAAGAACCGCCCGTTATTGTCACTTCTACATCTATTACCGGATAACCGTTTAATACGCCGTTCATCATCGCTTCCCTGATGCCTTCTTCGATTACATCATAATATTCGGCAGGGATTATAGTCTCATCAATTTTATTTATTATTTCATTTCCGGAACCTCGCTTACGCGGCGAAAGAGAAAGCCGGACATGACCGAAGTGTTTCTTTTCGCCTAATTCCTTTTCAAATAATCCTTCAACTTCAGTCTTCTTTTGAATAGTTTCACGATATACAACCCTGGGTCTGCCGACATTGACATGGCTGTTGAATTCGCGGCGTAAACGGTCAACAATAATTTCCAGATGCAGTTCCCCCATACCGGAAATTATCGTTTGCGCGGTTTCATCGTCATATTTTACCTTCAACGTCGGATCTTCTTCTGTCAGCTTATCCAATGCCATGGTCAGCTTTTCCTGATCAGCCGGAGTTTTAGCTTCAATGGCCTGGCTGATTACCGGCTCGTAAAATTCTATCAACTCCAGCATAATCGGGTTTTCTTCTTTGCAAATGGTATCTCCCGTTGTTGTTGTTTTTAAACCCAGGACGGCAACGATGTCCCCCGCTGAGGCTGTATCTATTCTTTCCCGTTTGTTGGAGTGCATACGTAAAAGGCGGGCAATTTTTTCCCGTTTTTTCTTCACTGGATTATAAACTTCATCATTGGCATTGATTTTACCGGAGTAAATCCGGATGTAAGTAAGCTTTCGGCCTTCATCTAGCATTACTTTAAAAGCCAGCGCCGACAGAGGTTCTTTATCGGAGCTATGCCTGAGTTCTTCTTTTTTTGTTACAGGATTCATCCCTTTAATGGGCGGAACATCGTCGGGGGACGGCAGATAATTGATAATGGCGTCAAGCACCGGCTGAATTCCTTTATTGCGCAGAGCCGCGCCGCAAAGGACAGGAACTATTTTCAGAGATATTGTCGCTTTCCTTAAAGCCGCCTCTATTTCGGCTGCGCTAATTTCTTCACCAGTGAGATATTTATCAGCCAGATTATCGTCAACTTCGGCCAGCGTCTCTATCATCTTTTCACGTCTTAATTTTACCTCATCCAAAAATTCCTGCGGAATTTCCTGCGTGGAAAATTCCATACCATGGGTTGAATCATCCCAAACCAGCATTTTTTGATCAATCAGATCGATTGCACCGCGAAAATTATCTTCACTGCCCGCGGGAATCTGGATAGGAACGGGAATAGAAGAAAAACGCTTGCGCATCATTTCAATCGTGGCAAAATAATCAGCGCCTACCCTGTCCATTTTATTAATAAAGGCAATTTTGGGAACGCCGTATTTATCTGCCTGATGCCACACAGTTTCCGATTGCGGCTCAACACCGCCGACCGCGCAAAAAACAACAACCGCGCCGTCGAGCACACGCAGCGAACGCTCCACTTCAATTGTGAAATCAACATGCCCGGGCGTGTCAATGATGTGAATATCATGATTGTTCCATACACAAGTGGTCACAGCGGATGTAATAGTGATGCCTCTTTCCTGTTCCTGCGGCATCCAGTCCATAACGGCTTCACCGTCATGCACCTCTCCCATTTTGTAAGATTTACCCGTGTAATAAAGAATTCTTTCAGTAAAGGTTGTTTTCCCCGCGTCAATATGAGCAACTATACCTATATTGCGTGTGCGGGATATTTTGGATTTTGCTGCCATAAGATAATCAACTATTGCCTATTTTTCCGGAATAATAAGTTCCAAATCAGGAGAAAAAGCCCTCCGTGTGGAAATATGACCTTTAATAGATGACAGTTCCCTGCCTTCCACTAAAATTTTTACTTTTTTTATACCAGGTATATTTTGAGTTATAGAATCTGTTAAGGAATAGATTGTTGCCATTTCCGAAGCGGAACCGCCCTGATACAACTTAGTCAGGCTCTTGCTGAAATTAACGGCAGCAATTTCATTATCCACTATTTTTACATCTATAACGGTAACACCGTGAGGAAATGTATTCACCAATCCTGCTTTTGAGCCTTCAAGCAGGGCCTTAACAATTTCTTTAGCTTGTAACGCGATATCATTTTCCTTAATAATGTAGCGTTTTTCAGGCCTCAAAAAACGTTCCTGTTGATCAGAAAAATAAATTTGCACAATTTGTTTTTCTTTCTTTTTCATGGAGTCCATATCAACCGGAGGAAATAAGGCGCTAAATAATGTAACAAAGAAAACAACCAGCACAACAAATATTCCACCGAGTATAAGTGATAAGTAAATAATTCTTGTTGATTTTTTTATTTTCTTTTCCTTGATATTTTCTGACCGAAGCTGTCTCTTGGTCGTCATAAACTTAACTCCTCTTTGAAAAACTTTGCCAATTTATGGCATTTTATCCAAGCTGTCAAGAAGAACAAACTTAAGGCTTCAGATAAATAAATAGCCCCTGCACTCACGGTAACATTAAGCTGAGAATGCAGGGGGCTATTTAAAAAAAATTTCTTTTTTACAATTTTTTAATAATTGTCCGCTAAAACCTCATAATACGATTGCGGATGTTTGCATGCCGGACATTCTTTGGGTGCCTCATCTCCTTCATGAACGTAACCGCAATTAATGCAGTGCCATTTTACAGGCGCTTTCTTTTTAAAAACTTCGCTGTCGGCAATGTTAGCTGCCAGTTTGCGATATCTTTTTTCATGAAACATTTCAACTTTTGATATTTGCTCGAATGAACGGGCCACTTCCGGGAAACCTTCTTCTTTGGCAATCCTGGCGGCTTCGGAATAAAGAACAGTCCATTCCATATTTTCACCTGCCGCTGCCGCTTCTAAATTACTTTTAGTATCTCCAATAACACCGGCGGGATAGGATGCCGTAATTTCGACATCTCCGCCTTCAAGATATTTAAAAAATACCTTGGCGTGTTCTTTCTCGTTTTCCGCAGTTTCCAGAAATATTCTTGAAATCTGCTCATATCCCTCTTTTTTAGCCGCGCTGGCAAAAAACGTATAACGATTTCTCGCCTGTGATTCACCGGCAAACGACGCCAGCAAATTTTTCTCTGTTTTTGTGCCTTTTATTGATTTAGCCATAGTTGATCTCCTTTTTTTTATTTCTCGTTCACCCTATATTATGCACTCCACTTAAACTTTTCAACGGCTATTTCAAAT
>JBEKUA010000119.1:0-5248 GCA_049515495.1 Smithella sp.
ATGGCATGGAGCTTTCCGGGCGATTCTTCATTTGTATCTCCGGCCCAGACAGCGCCCAGATCACGGGCAAAACTTTGTTCATCTTTACTACGGGCAAAAACGAATATTTCTGTGTGAGGATAGCGGTAACGAACCATTTTCAAAACCAGATGAGCCGAAGCGCCAAATCCGGTGAGTCCCAGACGTTGTCCATCAATTAAATTGGCCAGGCGCAAGGAGCGGTATCCTATAGCTCCGGCGCATAACAGCGGCGCTGCCTGAGTATCGGAAAAATAATCCGGAATGGCAAAAGCGAAGTTCTCAGATATTGCCAGATATTGGGCATAACCTCCGGGGATGTCCCTGCCGGTCGCCTTAAAATCCACGCAGAGATTTTCATTTTCGGAAAGACAAGCCGGACATCGGCCGCAGGCTGAATTAATCCAACCGATTCCAACTCTGTCGCCAATTGCGAATCTTGACGCGAATTTGCCGCGTTCAACAACAATGCCGACCGCCTGATGGCCCAGAATAACCGGTAGTCTCGGCGGAGGAGTTCTTCCTTCAATCTCGTCTAATTCCGTATGGCAAACGCCGCATACTGATATCCTGACCAGAATTTCTCCATCACCGATCACAGGTTGGGGCACTTCAACCATTTTCAGCGGTTGTTTGTTTTCTTTTAAATTGGTTATATTCTCTAGGATTGCCGCTTTCATTTTAAAGAAGCAGGAATTTCCAGTGGCACATCTACCGGCTTGATATATTTTTCAACTATTTCCTGCGTCTTTGTCATTTTGAGTTTATCAAATAAAAAAGAAAATTGTTTTTCTAATTCAACGCCGATTTTATTAAGAGTATCGGCTGGTATTTGCCACATTTCCATTTTGAAATGGCCGAATCCTTTCTTACGGGTTTTATAAATAAACTGCTCTTCGGTATCTTTTTCCTTCCATTCAGATTTAAATTCAGCTTTCATATATTCATACATTTTTTCTTTTAAATCTCCGGGAAAATTGGAACTATCGTAAATCATATTCTGGAAACCGGTGGCCAGATGAATTTCAGCCGTGCCTACAGCCGGAAATCTGTCAAAGGCTTCATCGGGTAGAGTGGACGCTCCATGCTGGACAGCTCCGGCAAGACCGTATTGAGAACGCGCCAGAGCGGATAATTTTTCCAGAACAGCAAAATCAATTTTAACTTTGGCCACACTGCCATCCGCCAGAGGAACGCCTCCGTGCGTTGTTCCCGTCTGAATGCTGATTTTACTTATTCCCTTAAGCGATTCACCCTGCTTTTTGAGTTCTTCCAGATATCCTTCCATAAAAGCCTGAAGTTCTTCCACCGTACTGTTTTTCCCGCCGACTTCGCCGATCTCGCCGCCTACAGATATGGTAATTCCTTCCGGCTCTAGATCACGTATCATTGTTGTAAGCTCTGCCGCGAGGCTGTAGTTTGTCTTTTGCTGTTCCTTGACGCTTGCTTTAGTCAAATCCACCAAAGTGGAAGTGTCAATATCAATATTAAAAAATCCCGCTTCAATTGCCTCCCAGATCAAATTTTTTACCGTCTGAATTTCCTTTGCGGCATCGGTGGAAAATTTTTTGGCATTTATTTGAAAATGATCTCCCTGCAGAAAAATCGGTCCACGATAGCCGGTTTTAATAGCGGCGGCAGTTACAACGCAGGCATATTCAACGGGTCGCTGCAGGGTATAATCAATTTCCGAACGGGCAATCTCGAATATAACCGGGCCGACCTTCCCTTTTAATGCCGCGCGAAAAACAGCCTGAGCCACATCATAAGTTATTCCTCTGATATTAATCGCCGGAACCGTGAAGCCCTTCAACTCTTCGCGCCCCATCGCCTCATAAAGCGGTTGAATGGAAGCGGACATAATTCCCAAAGCAGTGCCGGCACGTCTGATCAGCCAGCGGGCGGCAAATTGCGTCGTCTTGTCGGGACAAAATACCGCCGTGTAAATCAAATCATCAATAAGCGCACTTTTAAGTTTAGCTTCATCTAAAATGCGAACATCATTGCCATCCGGTTCAAGAACCTTCGCACATTCATTTTGTAGTTCTTTCTTATCTTTGTAAATCATAACTACTCCTTACAATTCTGTATTTTGTATTATGATAACATTTGTTTTGCCATTTGCACTTCGGTAGTGCTGCCAATATAAATCGGCGAGAGTTGATTTATACTTTCTACTTTTATAGATAAAATATCTTGATAACCGTTGGTCGCAAGGCCGCCGGCCTGTTCCATAATAAACGCCATAGGCTGCAATTCAAAAAGCAGGCGCAACTTCCCCTGGGGAGCTTTTTTTAAAGCGGGATAGGTGAACACGCCGCCTTTTTTTATCAGAATTTGATTGATATCTGGAACAAAACCGCCGCTGTAACGTAATTTGTAGCCCTCATTTTCCAGTTGTTCAATAAACTTAAGATGCGCCGGATTCCAGTCACGGCGTAAACCGCCCGGCGAAAAGATTGAACCCTTCAGGTTTAGTTTAATATCTTCCTGAGACAAAACATATTCGCCTTCACGATTGAGAACAAACTCATGTGCGCCCTTTCCCGCCGAATAAATCATCGTAATCAACGGGCCATAAGTAATATAGAGCGCCGCTACCATAGAATTTCTGCCTGAGTCCAGAACGGAATCTTTATGGATGCCAATAATCGTTCCGATAGACAAATTCGTATCAACCAGCGACGAACCATCGAGCGGATCGGCCGTCACGATATATTTTTCCTTACCGGATCCAATTTTAATTATATCTTCAAGCTCTTCGGATGCGTATTCGCGCACAAAACCTGAAAATTGCAACTGATTTTTCAGTATTTCATCGGCAGCGCGATCCAGCGCCATTTGCTCCTCACCATAAATATTTTTCAGCCCGGCAAGCTTTCTGTTGGATTCATGAATTTTCGCGGAAATATATTTACCGACAACGGCAATTTGCCAGATAAGACGCCTCAACTCCACTTCTACGCCCGCCGTCCACATATGCCTTCTTAAATCAAAAATATTTTTTGTGTAATCGCTAATTCCTTCTCCCATATTCCCCCCCGCATGAGATTAACAAAATGCCCGCCATAACCTGCACGGTTTGGCAATTTTCTTATTACAAAATTATCTTCTTTATTAATTAACATTCTTTGGGTCTACTTGCAAATATTTAAGACAATATAGATGATAGTTTTATCCCATTTCCAGCAGTATTTTATTTAACTCTTTAAGTTCATCGCGCAGTTCGGCGGCATGTTCGAATTCCATATTTTTTGCCGCCTGTTTCATTTCTTTTGTAAGCCTGGCAATCAAAACCGGCAAATCTTCTTCCTTAGTTGGTATGATTTTTCCTTTAATTTCCGTAGGCACTGTCACATAATCGGCTTCATAGATAGAGCCCAGAACATTGCTGATTGATTTTTT
The DNA here is from genome assembly GCA_049515495.1 of Smithella sp. Classification (GTDB taxonomy): domain Bacteria; phylum Desulfobacterota; class Syntrophia; order Syntrophales; family Smithellaceae; genus Smithella. The sequence goes on from JBEKUA010000119.1 coordinate 3,424, forward strand.
AATGGATTCCGGCGTGATATTATTTTCTTCATTATATTTCTGCTGAATAACGCGGCGGCGCTCGGTTTCATCAAGACAGGCCTGAATTGATTTTGTAATTTTATCAGCGTACATAATAACTTTTCCGGCAACATTACGCGCAGCGCGGCCGCTCGTTTGAATAAGCGACCGCTCCGACCGAAGAAAGCCTTCCTTGTCAGCGTCCAGAATCGCCACCAGCGATACTTCGGGGATGTCCAGCCCCTCCCGCAACAGGTTTACTCCGACAAGTACATCGAACCCTCCCAGACGCAAATCCCGGATAATTTCCACTCTCTCCAGCGTATGGATATCGGAATGCAAATAGCGCACTCTGATACCCATACCGGCGTAGTAATCGGTTAGATTTTCCGCCATTCTCTTGGTCAGAGTCGTCACCAATACCCGTTCATTCTTTTCAATTCTCAGTCTGATTTCTTCGAGCAAATCATCAACCTGATGTTTCGCCGGTTTTATTTCAATCTCGGGATCCATCAATCCGGTCGGACGGATTATTTGTTCTACAAGAACGCATTGAGCCTTTTGAGTTTCATACTGCGCCGGTGTCGCTGAAATATAAATTCTCTGATGGGTCATGGCCTCATATTCATCGAAACGTAACGGACGGTTATCCAGCGCGGAAGGCAGACGGAACCCGTATTTAATCAAAGTTTCCTTACGTGATCTGTCTCCCCGATACATACCGTTCAATTGCGGCACAGTGGCATGACTCTCATCAATAATGATCAGGGCGTCCATGGCCAGATATTCCATGAGTGTAGGCGGCGGCTCACCGGGCTTACGTCCGGTTAAATGGCGGGAATAATTTTCTATCCCCTGACAATAGCCCATTTCTTCCATCATCTCCAAATCAAAATTCGTGCGCTGTTCGAGACGCTGCATTTCCACAAGCTTATTTTCTTCTTTGAGTTTGGTGAGTGTCAAAGCAAGTTCCGCCCGGATATCGGCTGTCGCTCTTTTTAGATTGTCACGTGTGGTAACATAGTGCCTGCCGGGATAAACGGCCGTTTTGGAAAGCGATTCAAGTTTCTTGCCGCGTAGCGGGTCAATAATATTAATCGCCTCAATCGTATCGCCGAAAAATTCCACGCGCAGCGCCAGTTCGTCCTCATAGGGTGGAAATACTTTTTAAAATATCTTCCCGGGGAATTTCCTTGCCCACTTCCAGTTGAACAATCATCTCTAAATAGGCTTGAGGCGAGCCCAAACCATAAATGCAGGAAACACTTGCAATGATAATTACATCTCGACGCGTCAAAAGAGAATGCGTGGCCGAGTGGCGCAGTTTGTCAATTTCTTCATTAATGGCTGAATCTTTTTCAATGTAGGTGTCCGTAACCGGCAGATAAGCTTCCGGCTGATAGTAATCGTAATAGCTTACAAAATATTCAACGGCATTTTCGGGAAAGAGCCCCTTGAACTCTTCATATAATTGCGCCGCAAGAGTTTTATTGTGCGCGATAATGAGCGCCGGACGCTGGGCACGTTCGATAACGTTGGCAATAGTAAATGTTTTACCGGAGCCTGTAACACCAAGAAGCACTTGATGTTTTTTGCCTTCCTGCAATCCTTGAGTCAACTGGTCAATCGCCTGCGGCTGATCGCCCGCCGGAATAAAATCGGTTATTATCGAAAGTTTTTCCATAGTGCCTTTTAATATACATGGCTGTTCAAAAATGTCCAGATGCAAGGCGCGTGAGGCCTAGGTCGTGAGGCGTACATTTGGCGTACGTTGAACGACACAGGGGGAAACGCAACGCCGCAGGTGAGCGTTTTTCAATAGCCT
>JBEKUA010000120.1:0-4572 GCA_049515495.1 Smithella sp.
AAAGAATCAAATATTGATTTCTGTATACAACACCCAGTTGTTGGGCCGGCAAATTATTTTCGCATAAAAAGCAGGGTCTGTTCTTTATGGATTCACTATCTACAGATGCCCCGCTGTTTACTGCGCGGGCCGGATTATATTGCAGATAAATTTTATAGCAGCCGGATAGTTTCCTTAGACGCGCCAAAGCCATATTCCGGCAGGCCTCGGCCAGTTTCGGCCAGCTTTTCTTTTGCGCATCAAAAAGACTCCGGCAAAGCATGGGCAGCGATAAATCTCCCCCACCGGTGAATTCGGCAAATCTTCTTTGACTATCCAAAGAAAGTTTTTTCTTGTTTGTCAAAATTCTTGCTTGGATTTCCACGGTGCGAAGTTTATCCTTATAAAAATCGTTGAGGTTTTGTTTTTCCATGGAAAGTCCGGCGTCCGTATTGTTCTTCCAGCGGCGGCATAGATATAAATTTTCGTAGATCCTGCCTATTTTATATTCGCGTGTAATACGCAGAGCAATAGCATAGTCCTCGCCGTAACTGACATTGGGAAAACCAATCTGACGGATCACGGAAGCATCAAACGCACGAGGCGCCCCCATTCCGTTGACGCGGAGCAGGTTATTGTGTCCGTTTTTTCGCGTCCATTCCCTGTGGTCAATAAGACCCGGCGGGATTGTTTTCAGACGTTCATTGACCAGAGTATAAGAACCAACGACCATCGCGTATCGTCCGGAGCGCAGGACATTCACGATTTTTTGAAGCGTTTGCGGCGAACTGTAAAGGTCGTCGGAATCGAGTTGAACAACATAACGTCCACAGTGTGACGAATAAATGGCTTCATTCCAGCAGCCGCCAATGCCAAGATCGCGCCTTGAAGGAATGATTTGATGAACATGGGGATACTTCTTAACAAACTTGTTTAGAATCTCTGTGGTGCCGTCCGTGGAATGATTATCCACAACGATAACATTGAAAGGGAAATTGGTTTTTTGTCCCAAGGCGCTGGCAAGTGCGTCGGCAATCGTCTTTTTACGATTGAGCACTGGAATGACCACGCTGACTTTCCACTGGAAGGCATCCTGTTCTTTGTTTGTGTTTTTTATATGCGATGGCAGAAAAGCCCCGATACGCCTCAAATAATTTGTCGCGACCTTTTCCAGCTTTTTCTGACGAATAGAATTCTCTTTCGCGACATAGGCAAAATGAGCTTCTGTTTGCCTGCCGGATAGTTTTATTATTTTCTGCTTTTTTATGGATACCGTATACAAGAATTCCGGCACATGTATCAATTCGTGGTCAATAGAAATCTTCAGACGCAAGTCGTATAAAGCGGCATCAACTTCTGCCGGCAGTGAACCGTATTTTTGCAGGGCGGATTTAACAGCCGGGCAGGAAAAAAGCAAAAGGTGCCCGAAATTAAAATCGTCGCGGATACTGCCCTGCTGATAATCTATAAGCGGATTAGGAATCAGATTGTTCCCTTTTTGCCGGATAAAATCCGAATAAGTAATGCCTGCCCGCTTCTTTTCAGCGGTTTTCAGCAGGCAGCGTAGAGACAATTCGTCGCAGGTGATTTTTTCTTTGTCAGTAATCAGCAGAAGATATTTGCATGATAATTTTTTTAGATATGAAGAAAGATTTTTTATTTCTTTAACATTACGCCTCTCCGATGGCCAGATATTGAGCGCCTCAATCTGGTTATTGAAGGGCAAGAGAATCAACCGGCCGAATTTTCGAACTAAAGGGTTCATGTTTACAGAAATAATCTTCTTTAAAATCCGGACATCATAAGATTAAAGGCTTTTTCTGCCATATCGTTGGCCAGCTTAATTAACGCCTGTTTTCTGGTTGGGGAAAGCAAATTAATATCATCGTTTATAGCGTAATCAACCGAGCCTGTCATATTTTTCGAACTCCAGATAATTTTGCCGCTTTCATTTTCCTGAAAAGTCACTTCCAAAATAATTGTCGCCCGCTCTTGCGCCGTCAGATCATTTTGGAGATACGAAAGCGGTGATCTATTGAGATTAAGAACTGTTCCTTTAACTATCGCATCCGCGGATTCCTCATTGTTCACAATTTTAAAACGGCTGTTCTGAATAAACTGGTTAATAAAAGCCGTCCGTAAATAATTTTCTATTTCCGCCTGCGATGTTTTATTATCAAAAGATTTTACGTAAACCCGTTGAATGCGGTTCTCGATGAATTTCCCCTGCGGAGCAAAGGAGTATCCGCAGCCAAACAAAAGAACGAAAGAAATGAATATTATTAATGCTTTAAGAATTTTCCGCCTGTTTTGTTTTTTTTTCATGAAAATGCCTTCATTATTATTGAGCGATAACAATATTAACCAGTTTCTTAGGCACATAAATAACTTTTAACACTTTTGTTTCCTTAGTCATTGCCATGATTTTTTCATCCGTCAACGCATTCGTTTTGATTTTTTCCGGATCCTCATCTACGGCAACGGTCATTCGGCTCCTAAGCTTACCGTTAATCTGCACGACAATCGTCATCTCTTCTTCGCTGGCAATCGCCGGATCAAACTGCGGCCAGGGCATATCGGAAACCAAATTTTTATGGCCAAGCAGATGCCATATTTCTTCAGTGATATGCGGCACAATCGGCACCAGCAATACAACGGCAGCCTCCAGCGCTTCGCGGACAGCCGCTAGAGCCATCTTATCATCACTTGCGGGACGCTTGATTTGATAAACCGTATTGACCAGTTCCATTACCGCGCTGATTGCCGTATTGAAATGAAAACGGTCTTCTATATCAATAGTGACCTTACGGATAGTCTGATGAGTTTTCCGTCTCAGTGCTTTCAACTCGCCTTCCAAATCAACACGGCCTGACAACGGCTCAACAGCCTTGATGTCTTCAAGATATTCTTCAATAATACGCCACAGTCGCCCCAGAAAACGGAATGAACCTTCCACGCCCTGATCGCTCCATTCCAAATCCTTTTCCGGCGGTGCCGCAAACAAACAGAATATGCGCGCAGTATCCGCTCCATACGTTTTAATCAGATAGTCAGGGTCAATAACGTTCTTCAGAGACTTGGACATTTTTTCAGTCTTGCCGATGATAGCTTCCATGCCACAGATATGACATTTTCCATCAGCTGCCTGCTCCGGGAAAAGATAACCATGTTCTTTGCATTTCATCGTCTCTTTGCAGACCATGCCTTGTGTCAGCAGATTGGTAAACGGTTCGTCCACGCCAATAACTCCGAAATCGCGCAGAACCTTGGTGTAAAAACGCGAATAGAGCAGATGCAATATGGCATGTTCAATTCCGCCGATGTATTGATCAACGGGCATCCAGTAATCCAACTTTTTGCGGTCGAGGCCGGGTTTGGTGTCGCAATCAGGACAGCAATAGCGGTCGAAATACCATGAGGATTCCACGAATGTATCCATCGTATCTGTCTCTCTGGCGGCCTTACCGCCGCATTTGGGACAAGTGGTATCTATAAATTCTTTCATAGCGGCAAGCGGCGAACCGCCTTCGGTACTTAATTTTACATTTTCCGGAAGCACTACAGGCAAATCTTTTTCATCAACGGGAACAATGCCGCATTTATCGCAATTGATCATGGGAATCGGCGCTCCCCAATAGCGCTGGCGGGAAATGCCCCAGTCGCGCAGCCGGTACTGGATGGTACGCCTACCCTTCCCCTGAGCTTCCAGAAAATCAGCGATGGCCTCCAAAACCTTGGTGTTTTCCATGCCGTTGAACACTCCGGAATTGACGAGGACTCCTTCATCCACATAAGCTTCTGTCATCGTCACAGGATCAAGCGTTTTATCTTTCGGTGAAATAACCACAATAAGCGGCAGATTGAATTTTTTGGCAAACTCAAAGTCGCGCTGATCATGCGTGGGCACGGCCATAACGCATCCGGTTCCGTAGTCCGCCAGAACAAAATTAGCCGCAAAAATTGGCATTTCCCTGCCGGTCAAAGGATTTTTACAGTAGGCATCCAGAAACAGGCCTTCCTTCTCATAGTATTCTGAAGTGCGCATCAACTTGTCCTGCTTTTTGACTTTTTCGACAAACCGCATGACATCTTTTTCAACGGCCTTGCCTTTGGTCAGTTGAATAACAAGCGGATGTTCGGCGGCAACCAGCATGAATGTCGCTCCAAAGAGTGTATCCTGACGGGTAGTAAATACCTTGATCGCGCCGTTTCCGTCGGCCATCGGGAAATCCACTTCACAGCCGTAGCTTTTGCCGATCCAGTTTTTCTGCATGGTCATAACACGTTCCGGCCAGCCGGGCAGTTTGTCACAGTAGTCCAGTAATTCCTCGATGTAGGCTGTAATTTTGAAAAACCATTGATCCAGCACTTTCTCCTGAACTTCAGTGCTGCAGCGCCAGCAAAGGCCTCCCTCAACCTGTTCGTTAGCCAGCACCGTATCGCACTTACTGCAGAAATTAACCGTGGAGCGCTTTTTGTAAGCCAGACCCTTTTCATACATCCAGATAAAGAATAGCTGCTCCCAGTGGTAATATTTCGGCTCGCAGGTGGATATTTCACGATCCCAGTCATAGCTGAAGCCCATGCGTTTGA
>JBEKUA010000121.1:0-4501 GCA_049515495.1 Smithella sp.
TTCACTTGTAAGTCCTCAGGCGTTGCGCGTAAAATATTTTAATGATTTGCTTTCGATAAGAAAGCTTTTTTTAAATTATGACTTCAACTCGGTTTCTACCTATTTTCTTTGCTTTATACAGGGCATCGTCTGCCCTTTTTATAAAGTTATTCACTGTATCTATATTTTTGCATTCAGTTACACCAAGACTCACTGTTATTCTCCCGGCATTTTCAAACTCTTTATTTTCAATTACTTGCCTTATTTTTTCTGCCAGTTTACGTTCCTTATCTAAATTCGTTTCAGAAGAAAGTATCATAAACTCCTCACCGCCCCATCTTATGAAATAATCTGTTTTTCTTGTATTCTCTCGAACAATATCAGCTATGGTTCTTAAAACAGAATCACCGACAGCATGTCCGTATCGATCGTTTATTTTTTTGAAGTGATCAATGTCAAATATTATCATGGACAATAATTGATCATATCTCTTGACCATCTCTATTTCTCTTTCGATTATCACGTTAAATTTTGTTCTGTTTAAAGCTCCTGTTAAATTATCAGTCGTTGCAAATTTTTCCAAAATCCTGGCATTATCATCAACAATCTTTTTATATTCTTTAAACTGCTTGCTTATAATTTTAAAAGTATCTTTTATTGAGCTTGGTTCAAAATTCGACTTAAATACCTTGCACTTTAGACATATTTCCATCTTTTCCAGAAATTTTCCCTGGATCTTATTCCGACAATGGGTTCCTGAATGCAACCAGCACCGGATATCTTTAGAGTTACAAGCAGGGCATTCTTTATTATTACAAGTGAAATATTCCCAACATTTCTTTTTCTTTCCCTTGACGCTTTTCATGTTTATCTTTGCCCTTGCATTTTTCCGGTAATCTTTACCAAAATTATTAACTCTGATGAAATCCGGGGGAACCAAGTTGATAAGAAATTGCTTCTGATGGAAAAGAGTATAAGAAGAACGCCCTTATATGTCAATTAAATAAAGATTATCGATTGTAATGTTGAATATATTTCTAAGACAACAATATGTGAATAACAAGAAGTTATCAATCGTCTTGACACTCTATGTCAGGTCAAATTATGTTCAGGACAAATAATATTATATTATTGAGTAAACAAATTTAGAGGAAAGTGAATTCGTAAGCGAACGCATTCCTGTAGCGTGTCACAGAATAAGCAAGCGTTTATATAATTATAATATTCCTTAAGAATCGAAGCCTCTCCGCGACAAGCCTTGGGAGAGCTTCAATTAAGGTTTGTCAAGCAAACAATTTCAAAAAAGAATCATTATTGAAAATTGATATTATAATAGATTGATTTCCATGGCGCGGACGGGACAAGCGGAGACACAAAGCTCGCATCCATTGCATTTTTCCGGATCAAACAAGACCTTTAGTGATTCTCCTTCAAATGCCAATGCTCCTGTAGAGCAAAAAGAGGTGCAGGCTCCGCAGTGAACGCATTTATCGGTGTTTTGGCTTACGCTTTTGGATAGGGGTTCTACCTTGAGCCCCATTTCTTTCAAATAACGAACGCCGTTATCAAAATTTTCTTTTAAACCGGTTAATTCCAGAACGATAACACCCTCGCGGCGAGGAAAAATTCTCGCTTTTAAAATATTGAACACAAGGTTGTATTGTTTAACCAGCTCATAAATGACCGGCTGTTGAACGACCTCCGGAGTATAGCGAATAACGATTTTTTTCGAATACATAATATTATTAATCCAGCAAAATTTGTGAAAGACTAAAATATCAAAAGAATATTGTCAAGGTAATTTACGGTAAATTGCCGTAGTCATTATGAGATATCCTAAAACCATTAGTCTGCCATTAGTCTGGCGCTAGTTTGGAGCAAGAAGTTTTTTCCAGTCAAGAGCAGGAAAAGTCTTATGCAGGGGATGGTCATCTTCCACAAAATGATGTTCCAGGGCGCTGAAACATTTCAAGGCAATATTTTTTACAATGTGAGGATTAACCACATCATCGTTTGTTCCGTGATAGATAATAACGGGAATATTTAATTGTTTATCACCATTCGATTCGAATTCGCGAAGGTTCAAAGCCGGCGCGAGCAGAATCAATTTTTTCACCCGGCTTTCATTTTCCATCGCATATTGAACCGCCATTAAACCTCCATAACTTGATCCCACAATAATCAGATCGGTTTTCCCGGCGAGGATTGCGTTTAGTTTTCGCATGCGCGTGGTAAAATCCCCGGTATAATCTTCAACAATCATCCGTGGAAAATTTTGAGAAAAAAATTGTCCCTTAGCGCCCTGCGCCGTGCTTTCCAAACCATGAATAAAAACCAAAGTATTTTCCATTTGCTTTCTAATTTTTCCCTTTTAAAATTTTTATATTGTACGGATTATGACAGTATGTTATCAATCCCGCAAGAAGATTTAATGGAGGAGATTTTATTATGGCACAAGTTTTACCTTTTAAAGCGGTGCGGCCGCAACAAAAATTTGTTTCTCAGGTAGCGGCTCTTCCTTACGATGTTATGACCAGGGAAGAGGGACAAAAAGCCGTTTCGGGCAACGCTTTGAGTTTCATGCACGTAGAGAAATCGGAAATTGACGTGCCCGACGGAACAAAAAGCGATGATCGTCTGATTTACCAGACGGCAAAGATTAACTTTCTTCAAATGCAGACAAAGGGAATACTTTTGCAGGATGAATCGCCCTGCTTTTATATATACCGGCAGCAAATGGGAACTCAGGTACAAACAGGAATAGTCGGTTTGATGAGCGCGTCCGAATACGATGCCGGTAAGATCAAAAAACATGAATTGACCAGAAAGGACAAAGAAGAAGACCGCATCCGGCATGTGGACACGGTCAACGCGCAAACCGGCCCGGTATTTATCAGTTACAGGGAACGGCAAAGTTTAAATAAGATCGTCGCTGAAATCATGGCCGGCGCCCCGGAATATGATTTCACAGCCGACGACGGCGTTAAGCATACAGCCTGGGTTGTCGCCGACGCCGGACAAATTGATAAAATCAAAAAAGAATTTTCCGAGGTCGATTCCCTCTATATTGCCGACGGACATCACCGCGCCGCAGCAGGAACTACAATCGCAAGAACCAGACGTGCGCAGGATAAATCCGGCCAGTCTTTAAAGGAATACGAATCCGTACTGGCTGTATTTTTTCCCCACACTCAACTTAAGGTTATGGATTACAACCGCGCTGTTAAAGACTTAAACGGCCTGACTCCTGATAAATTTATCGAAAAGATCAGCCAAAGCTTTACCGTCAGTAAAAACTTCACGGAAAGATCACCGCGTCAGCTTCATGATTTCGGAATGTACCTGAGCGGAGAGTGGTATAAAATTACCATTAAAAAAGGAACCTATAACGAAAGCGATCCCGTAGCCAGCCTGGATGCGTCCATATTGCAGGAGTATCTGCTGTATCCTGTTTTGGGAATTAAAGATCCGCGCGTGGATGACCGCATCAAATTTATCGGCGGCATAAGAGGTATGGATGAATTGGAAAAGCTTGTGAACAAAGACGGGTTTGCCGTGGCGTTTTCTCTTTATCCGACAACGATGGAGCAGATCATAAATGTTGCCGACGCAGGAGCGATAATGCCTCCGAAGTCAACCTGGTTTGAACCGAAATTGCGCAGTGGCATCTTTACTCACAAACTGGACTAGAGCCGAAATTTATTTCAGCAATCGGGTATAAATGATGGAAGAAGAAACCCTTGACGCAATCCTTGACGGGCGTTTGCAGGTCTTCCAGAATAAAAAAGGATACCGGTTTTCTCTGGATTCGATTCTGCTTGCCCATTTTGCTTCTTTAAAGCCGCGCGCCCGCGCTATTGACCTGGGATGCGGCAACGGCATTATTGTTCTTATTACGGCAAAACGTTTTCCGCACGTTCATTGCGTTGGTCTGGAAATTCAGGAAAATCTCGCGGCGCTTGCGCGAAAAAACACACAACTCAATGGTTTGAACGGAAGGGTCGAAATATTCTCCGGAGACGCGCGCAATATAAAAGATATTTTCGGAGCGCGCTCGTTTGATACCGTGATATTTAATCCTCCTTACCGGAAATTAAATTCCGGCAGAATCAATCCCTATCCCGAAAAAGCCATCGCCCGTCACGAAATAAACGGTTCTTTAAAAGATTTTTTAACAGCGGCGAAATATTTGCTGAAGCCCGCGGGCTCCGTTTTTACGATTTACCCGGCAAGAAGATTGGTTGAACTCGTTTATCTTTTCCGAAACAGCGGCATTGAACCCAAAATAATGAGGCTGGTTTATTCCGACAATCTCTCCGATGCCCAATTCGCTTTGGTAGAAGGGAAACGCGGCTCGAAAGAAGAGCTGAAAATTAAATCACCGCTTTTTATTTATGATCGGGACAAAAATTATTCCCGGGAAATGACCGGCATCTTTAAAGAGCTTTCCGGGTTTCCCGCTGCCGGCGGCGGCTGATTTCTGTTTGCATAACACGCTTTAAGATAGCGGCCAATTCATGAT
>JBEKUA010000122.1:0-4470 GCA_049515495.1 Smithella sp.
ATTATGCCATTAATAAGAGCATTGACAAACAATTCTTGTTTGTCTGCAAGCTGATCATCAATGGCAGCATCCAATACCTTATTGCAAAACTTTTGCCCCTCCTCAGATTTACACCATACATCAGAAAATAGAGCACTAGGATTATTAACTTTATCTTTTAGTAGCTTAATAACTTCCGTAACATTTCTTTCAAATTTACTTCTATTAAATGCATCGTAACAGGCACACATTTGCCCCAAAGGCGGTATTAATGAAAGTGCAGACCCCATAACACCTTTAAGGATCGCAAATAAATCTTTTTCTCTATCTTTTTTATTCATAAATTTATATTCCGCTATAAGGTGTAATTTTTCTAATCACTTTTTTATACTATACCAAATAATAACCCCCCAGCGTTCAGGTTCGTGAACGATAGGGAATTTGTAAAAACCTTTCATCATTATTTCTTCTTTTATATCAGATTCCTTTTTACCTTGTTTATACCTAATGGTTCTATAAATATAAAATTTATTTTTAGATAGTTTTTCTAAACGTTTTGTTCTTTCTTTGTCGGCGTATATCAAATTGAGTATTTCATTTTCCTTTAAAAAATATATACAACCCGGCTCAGCGCCATCGGAAAGTGATATTCCCCCTATCGTTTCTTTGAATAAGTATTGTTCACCAAATTCTAGTTTATATAATTTTTCTTTTTCTCCTGACTGCCAGTGTAAGAGAGTATTTGCAACATAATTATAACAAAATACTGCATCCTGTCTATTCCATGACCGTTGCATAATCGTATAACCAGAATCTTTTGGTATATGACGAAGATATTCTTTAAATCGTCGATGCTGAGGGGTGTTTATTCCTAAGTAAGATAATTCTAATTCCTCTTTTATTATGTACCATGCATAATCGGTAATATCATCTTGCTCTTTGACACGAACCAATGCGGGATATAAAGCAATAGAAATTTCAGTGGATTTAATCTTATTAAAGTACTCATTCTCAAATGCATTTCTGGCAGCAATAATGCTTTTTAACCACTCTTTTTTATCAAGAAAATCTTCTGATTCTTGAAGATAATTTTTGACTAATTTATTTTCTATTATGACTGAAGTTTTGAGTTCATTAATACTAAATCCAAATATTTTTACGAGAATCTTATTAAAAAACCTTTCCACTATCTTTGAAAATCGCTCTAGATCAGCTTGCGGAGCAACAGCGCCATGTTGAACCAAATTGCGAGTCTGCCTTAATAGCTTTATTTCTCCTAAGTAAGGAAGTTGTTCTTTAGCATGTTCTTGTAATGCCCTATTGATTGAGCCCGCAAGTGAAGACAATTCTATTATGTCAAATGAATCTCCGGTGATAGATTCTAAATCTAAATGAAATGAAATCGATCTAAGAATATATTCAACCGTGCTATCTAGGCCCAATATGGCAATCATATTGTCAAAGTCACTATTTTGTCCTGCATGCTCGAGAGCATGTGAAAGCATTTGTCGTGCACGCAATAATAATTTTAGAATATCTGGCTTAGGCTGAATTGGCAGATGAATAACTTGAGAATTATTTAAAATATTTTTCAACGTTACTTCTCCTTCCCTTTTAATGCCTAATACATTATTATTGTGCCTAAAGATGTGCCTAACATGCCTTAAATTTTCTAATATAACCTAACATTTCCCAACTTCAGAGACAATAAAAAAAAGCTAACAAAATCAAAAACAAATTGAAATTGTTAGCTTATATCTTTTGGGTCTTTTTTGCGTTCGGACGCAGGAGTCGCGCGTTCAAATCGCGCCATCCCGACCATTTTATTGTGTCTGATTTTGATAGGCTGCCTGTATTAACCAACAACCGAAGCAAGTTTAAAGATCGGCAGGTACATAGCGATAATCATGCCGCCAACAACTGTTCCCAGAAAAACCATCATTACCGGTTCCAACAGCGCGGTCATTGAATCCACGGCGACATCAATTTCATCATCGTAAAAATTGGCAATTTTACTGAGCATCGAATCCAGCGCACCCGTGGCCTCACCCACGGAAATCATTTGCACAACCATGGCCGGGAAAATTCCCGTCTCGGCGAGTGGTTCCGATATAGTACGTCCTTCAGAAATGCTCTGACGTGTTTTTAACAAAGCATTTTCTACAACGACATTACCGGAAGTTTTACTTACAATGGTCAACCCTTCCAGGATGGGCACGCCGGAACTCATCATTGTTGATAACGTACGCGAAAATTTGGCCACAGCAACTTTTTTCAACAAATCCCCGAATACAGGAGATTTCAGCAATATAGAATCAACTATCCAGCGCCCCCTTTCCGTTTTATGAAATCTGTTAAAAGCGATATAAATGACAAAAATTACAGCGCCTATAAAAAGAAAATATTTCTGTGTAAACTCACTTGCTGTAATTAAAGCTTGAGTGAGTCCGGGCAGTTGTCCGCCCATACCCTCAAACATTTTTTTGAACACAGGAATAACCTTAAGGAGTAATAAAGCGACTACCGAAAATGAAATAACCAGAACAGCCACTGGATAAGTCATTGCGCCTTTAACGCGTGCTTTTAGCTTCATCGCTTTTTCCATGTAATTTGAAAGTCGTTCTAAAATAACATCCAATATACCGCCGGCTTCACCGGCGGCAATTAAATTCACAAAAAGCTCATCAAATACCTTGGGGTATTTCTTTAGAGCATTAGTTAAACTGGTACCGCCTTCGATATCTTCTTTTATGGAGCGAATAATTTTAGAAAATGATTTATCCTGTTCCTGTTGGGCTAAAAGATCCAGACACTGAATCAGTGGAAGACCTGCATTTATCATTGTGGAAAAAATCCGGCAAAAGACAACTACATTTTTTTCTTTAATCTTGCCCTTTAAAAAAGGCAGGTACTCCATAATGTCTTTGGGTTTTTTCTTAACTTCAATGGATTTAAATCCCTGGCGACGCAAAAGACCGCGGACGGCAACTTCATCAGCCGCCTCTATTTCTCCTTTTTTTACTTCATTTTTTTTTGTTACACCTTCCCAGAGAAAAATTGGCATATTTGAAAATCCTTTCTTTACATCGGATAACTTTTGGCTTGATTATAAACCAGCTCGCATCTAAATTCAACAAGTTAAAATCAGTAATTGCCGGTTATTTAAAATGTTTTCATTAGAAGAAAATCGCCCTGCCAATAACCGAAATTCCACGATTATTAAGCGCAAGCTATTGGAATTTATTATTAAACTGGAAGTGTCCGCTTTCTATTTTTGTATTTCATGAACTTTACTGCGTTGACATAATATCTCATATTGAATAATTCCGGCAGCCACGGAAACATTCAACGAATCAAAATTCCCCGTCAGAGGAATGGTTATTAAAAAATCACATTTTTTCTTCACTAATTGTCTGATGCCTTTTGCCTCTCCTCCCAGCACCAGAGCCACAGAACAATTAAAATCCATTTCTGTTAAACTTTTTCCACCATGAGCTTCCGCGCCAAAAACCCAAAAGCCCTTATCTTTTAAATAATCCAGTGTTTGTGATAAATTAATCACTCTGGCGACCGGTATTTGCTTAACGCTTCCGGCAGAAGCTTTATTGACGGCTGCCGTAACCGGGGCTGCCCTGTCTTCCGGAATCACAATTCCGTTTGCACCTAAACAATGAGCGGTACGAATTATTGACCCCAGATTTTGAGGATCCATGATACTATCGAGAACTAAGATCAAATCAAGATTAAAAGTATTGTTGCGGTTTTGTATTAATACATCCAAATCTGCGTAAGTAAAATCTTTGCACCAACCGATAATACCTTGATTATCAATCGTTCCTGCCAATTTATCCAGATATTTCCGCGGGCTATATTCAACAGGAATTTTTTTGATGCGAGCGATCTCTATTATTTCTTCTACGGAAGATCCGCTCCGTCCGGAGGCAATGATAATTTTTTCCAATCCGCTTTTTTGCTGCCGGAGGAGGTCCCTAATGGAATTTATACCGTAAATTACCTCCATATTCTTTTTCCCGTTTTCATGAATGAATCATCTTGCCGTAAGACCTGCATCAATTTCCCGAACAATTTGCCGACAGGCATCCAGTGGGTCAAGGGCTGCGCGAATCGGTCTTCCAACCACAATGTAATCGGCACCGGCCTGTATAGCCTCATAAGCGCTTAAAGTCCTTTTTTGATCGTCTTTTTTTGTTTCAGTCGCGCTGCGTATACCCGGCGTTACAATGATAAATTTATCGCCCAAATTTTTCCTCAGCACTGCGATATCCTGCGCTGAAGCAACCACACCTGAGGCGCCGGATTGTTTTGCCAATTTAGCCAGATGAAGAACCAATTCGTTTGTATCTTTTTGAAATCCAATTTCCGTTAAATCATCATTATTCAAGCTGGTAAGTACCGTAACCGCCAACACAACGGGCATGGCCATACCAAGTTTATCGGCACAAGCCCGGGTGGCAAGAACCGCTTCCTTAA
>JBEKUA010000123.1:0-4454 GCA_049515495.1 Smithella sp.
ATCATCCCCACATGCTTCAGCTCCTGCCGGTCAGTACGGATTGGCTCAAGGAAATCGCCCGGAAAAAATGGGATTCCAAATCGCTGCCGATTTTCCGGATGGACGCGAAGAAGATTTTTTCATCGCTTATCAGGGAATATCTTTTCGTGTCGCTTTACCGCGCGTTTGCCGAATCCCTGGCCAGTGAAAACGCCAGCCGCCTGGCATCCATGCAGAACGCCGAAAAAAATATTGAAGAGCAATTACAGGATCTTCACGTGCAGTTTCACCGCACGCGTCAGATGACGATAACAGAAGAGCTGCTGGATATTGTGGCAGGTTTTGAGGCATTAAGTTAAAAAGAAAGTCTATTGTCGACAAGAAGGAAGGTGAAAATCATGGCAGTAGAAATGAACATTTGCGGATTATGCGCCTGGCGTAGGGAATGTCAGAAAAGGTTTAGATTAACAAAGGACTCTTTCATTGGAAGTAATTGTCCCGATTACACAAGGGATTTATCCATCAAAACAAAAATTACCGATGAAGAAGGAGATGAAAAAGTAATAATGGACCGGATGGTCCAGCAACAAATAGCTAAATGGCGTAAATTGCTGGATCAAGTTGTCACACAGGGACTTAAGATAGAAAATTTCAAGGGAGGACCGATAATCACACTTTCAAGAGAACCTGGAGCCGGAGGAAGTGAAATTGCAAGAAAGCTGTCTAAAGCGTTAGATATGGATCTGATAGGCGGCCAGATTATTCAACACGTTGCCGACAGCGCCAAGATGAGCAGGAAAGTCATTGAATCTCTTGATGAAAAGGAGGTTAAGTTTCGGGACACCCTTCTTTTATCTATGTTTGGGGAAAATCGTCCCTGGCCGGGAGAATTTTTGCAGCATCTTATCAAAGTGATAGGGTCTATTGGAATTTTTGGTAATGTAATTCTTGTGGGCAGGGGAGCTAATTTTGTTTTGCCGAGAGAAAAAACATTCAAGGTTAGAATAATTGCACCCATGGAACAAAGAATTAAATATTTTATGGATGACAGAGGATATACAAAGGCTGAATCTGAACAATATGTGATCAAAACAGAAAATAACCGCAAAGCGTTTATACGGAAATATTATGGCGCCGATGTCACTGATCCTAAACACTACGATATAGTAATAAACACGGAAAAAATATCTTTGGCAGGAGCGATTGAATCAATTATCTCGGCCAGTCACCAAAGAAGGGATCGAAAGCTGCGAGACTGAAAAGGGGTGAGTTAGTAAACCCAGAACGAGAGAAGCAGGATGTTCTCAAGGTTTGGGGTTAAATATTGAATAGGGCACTAAGAGTTTGATGGCTTAAACTTTATTTTGCCGGATATTGATGCCGTGAGGGTGCCTGCCTTAAGGTAGACAAAAGAAAACCCCGGTTTATGCCGGGGGTAATATAATTCTGGTCTTCAGACCAACTATCTTTAACGTAGCTCAAACTGCACACTACAAAAGAATCTTTAATTTCTGCTCATTATCTAACACTTAACCCCTAATGTTATTTTTTATTTAAAGTACGCCTTCGTTTTCCTGCGGCGTAAACTCAGGCACAATTTCTTTGAGTTTTCTTTTAATGCCTTTTGCGTCGTGACGCTCTGCTATCTTCGCCAGCTCGTCAATCTCATGATATAGGAATTGACAGGCTTCCTGCGGACTTTTTGCGCTATTAAAGTAATTGTTGGAGCGTAGGACCATGACTTTTTTATGTATGGTAGGCAGAATATCTTCTCCAATTGTAATCAGTTCTTCATATAATTTTTCACCATCACGCAAACCGGTAAAAACAATTTTGATGTCTACATCAGGTTCTTTTCCCGAAAGACGGATCAGGTCGCGAGCCATGTCGGCGATTTTTACGGGAGTTCCCATCCTTAATATAAAGATTTCACCGCCATTTCCCATCGTGCCGGCCTGCAGGATCATCTGCGAGGCTTCAGGTATGGTCATAAAAAAACGGTTTATTTCCGGATGAGTAACCGTTACCGGTCCGCCATGTTCAATCTGCCGGCGAAAAAGAGGAATAACGGAACCGGACGAACCTACGACATTGCCGAATCTCACGGCCATTAACTTTGTTCCTTTTTTCTGTTCGCACTGCATGATCAACTCCGCCACGCGCTTGCTGGCTCCCATAACGTTGGTCGGGCGAACAGCCTTATCAGTGGAAACAAGAACAAATCTATCCGCATGATGCCTGATGGCTGTGTCCATCACCACACGGCTGCCGATGATATTATTGGTAACGGCCTGCCATGGGTTTTTTTCCAGCATGGGCACATGTTTATAGGCCGCCGCGTGAAACACAACCTCCGGTTTGTATTTTTCAAAAATATCATTCATGAGAGTTTCATCCTGCACCTGCCCCAAAATAGCTTCACAGTTGCGGCAGTAATTCTCGTTTTGCATTTCCATCTGAATGCTGAACAGATTGGATTCACTGGCATCCAGCAGGATGAGCTTGCGGGGCTGATATTTGATTATCTGCCTGCATAATTCCGACCCGATCGATCCTCCGCATCCGGTTATCAAAACAGTTTTTCCATCAAGGTAATTATAAATGTTTTTAACATCCAGGTGTACCGGCGATCTGCCCAGCAAATCTTCATAACTGATATCTCTGAGTGCTTTTACACTGACACGTCCATCGATAATTTCACCTATCCCCGGTAATGTTTTGTATGGAATATTACCGCTTCGGCATATTTCGACAACACGTCTTATTTGCTCACCGCTGGCTGAAGGATTGGCAATTAGTATTTCCTGCACATCTACTTTTTTTATAATATCAGGCAGCTTTTCAATATCGCCCAGAACTGGTGTGCGGTGAATTAAGCTTTTTTGTTTTCCCGGATCATCATCAATGAAACCTATAACCCTGTAATTTAGTTGCTGGTTATCAAAAATTTCCCGCAATATTTTTTCGCCGGCAGAACCGGCTCCGATGATTAATACTTTTTTAGCAGGTAACTTGGGGAAAAAATTGGCGAAGCTTTCCATGCCCGTATAGAAGGCAAAGAATGTACGAATCAGAATAAGTTTCCCGCAGATAAGTAAGAAAGAGAAAAAACCATCGATAACAAAAACGGCGCGGGAATATCCCGCAAATCTTTCTGCAAAAAGGATGATGACCATAACCAGAAGTAACGATAACGCGCAGGCTTGGGCCAACAGCCAGAAATCTTTAATACTGGTAAAACGCCACATGCCGCGGTAAATGCCGAAAGCAAGAAAGACAACAATTTTTAGCGGGACCATCCATAAAATTAGAAATAAAATTTGCCGTATAGTATTGGAATCAAGAACAAATTCAAAGCGAAACAAATATGCTAAAACTATTGCCATCACGAAGATGATGGCGTCGCTCAAAATCATTATGTAAAAATTACGATTTTTTAGTTGTTGGAGAGTAATTATAACACCTGCAAAATGGTTACTTGATAATCGCTACAGCTCCGCTCTTTGAGTTGCATAATCAATAAAAAAATAAAGCTATTTTTAAATAGCATAGGTTAAATTATTATAAAATATCAAATATTTTGTCAACCATAATTGGTTATAAACTAAATAACCAAATATTATTTGAAAATAACTAATGAAGATTAATCATAATGTATAATGAAAGAAAGAATTATTACTCGAATAGTTCGAAAGAATGGATTGCCGGAATAAAAGACCGTGTCGTAATCATCTGCCTGAAAACGGAAGAGGTTTGTAACGTTGAACGTCACAAATTGGTTACATTCTACTTGAAGAGTCAGAAATTAAATTTATTCCTTGTCTACAAACAAACGACTTTAAAAAATCTTCACGCTGTGAATTGCAGCTTAAATGAGAGTAATGGTAAAACATTTAGGACAGACCATCTGAGTATGCCGGCTTTGTACTAAACTATTATTTGCCATAAATACGAATTCTTTCTCTTTCTCCCTCTTGAGCAGTTTCTTTTCTGATTTTGTTGAACTCTCCCCATGTTATTTTCCCTTCAGCAAAATCAAGGCTGGCTTTTCTTTTATTCTTGATGCTATACTTTTCAAGAAACAGACCGAATTCTTTATCTTTTGAGTCTCCGTATGTTTGCGAAATATCGCTGAATTTTTTATCGATAGCTGATACTTCTTCACGATATTTCAAGAAATCATTTTTTTCAGCATCTTGAATCATGCTTTTATCAGAAAGTTGTTCGGCAGTAATATCGTTAGCATAGCATGGTGATTTTATAAAGAATCTCTTGTATTCTTCTTTATTGCAAAAATCATTGCTCTCCTTACTTAACGATTCCAACAACTCTTTTTCTTTGGCTGCATTTTTCTCGGTTGAAGTGCTACACCCTAACACTACGACTAAAATAACTTGAAGTGCAACTAACAAAAGCAAGAATGTCAATCTTTTCATTTTGTATACTTCCTTAATTAATTTTTTGATAAGAAATTA
>JBEKUA010000124.1:0-4404 GCA_049515495.1 Smithella sp.
GGGCAAGGATCTTTCCGCCCGCGTGGCTGCCAAGCTCGCCGGTGGTCTGGCCACGGATTGCACGGATGTAAAGATTGACGGCGGCAAATTGGTTTGCACCCGTCCGATGTATGCCGGCAAGTGCTTCGGCGAAGTGACATTCAATACCACTCCGGCAATGGCATCCCTTCGTCCCAACGTATTTGCGGCTGTGGAAAATGCCAAAGCCGGCGCTGTGACCAAGGTGGATGTGGCTGTTGACGCTCCCAAGAGTAAAGTTCTGGAAGTTCAGAAAGACACCAGCGGCAAAGTCGACTTGACTGAAGCCAACATCATCGTATCCGGCGGACGCGGTATGAAGGGTCCGGATGAATACAAGATTCTGGAAGAGCTGGCTGACGTGCTTAAAGGTACGGTCGGTGCTTCCCGCGCGGCTGTTGATGCCGGCTGGAGACCGCAGAAAGATCAGGTTGGACAGACAGGAAAGGTTGTTTCTCCCAATCTGTACATTGCCTGCGGAATTTCCGGAGCGATTCAGCATCTGGCGGGCATGAGCTCATCCAAGTGCATCGTGGCTGTTAATAAGGATGCGGAGGCTCCCATCTTTACCAAAGCCGATTTTGGTGTAGTGGATGATCTTTTCAAGGTTGTTCCCGAATTGACCATCGCCTGCAAGAAATTGATGGCCTAAGATATTGTAAGGAAAACGGTTTCCGGTAACGGCCGGCTTGTCGGCCGTTACCGGAAATTAGAAATAGGCAGAATTAATTGGTGGTTAAAATTTTTAGAATATTTGATATTCAAAGTAATAAACGCAGACTTGGGGGCAAAATTAATTAAGTCATATCACCCTCAATATTCGGAGGATAAATGGAACAGACAATCCCTATAGGAATAGGAAATGAAGGCCGCGAAGTTTTCTGGAATGCTCAAGGTTTTGAGCCGTTTCTCTTTCTTTTGACTGCCGTGGCCATGGCAATATTTGCGTACGGTGTTTACCGACGATGGACCCTGTGGAAAGCGATGGGTAAGGAAGAAATCCGCTGGAACGATCTTCCGGCAAGGATAAAATCACTCATTTTAAACGGATTTTTGCAGATAAAAACATGGAGAGACGCTTATCCAGGCATTATGCACGGCCTTATATTTTTTGGTTTCTTTGTTTTAATTTTCGGAGCAGCTTTCGATGCCGGTGAATTCCATATTACGGAACCTTTATTTGGCTGGTCGTTTAATCGCGGCAGCTTTTATCTGGTTTTTGCTTGCATGATGCAAACTTTTGGCCTTTGTGTGCTGATCGGTGTGCTGCTTGCTTTTTTCCGCCGCTACGTGCTTAAGCCGGACCGTCTTGGCTATAAAGGGAAGTCAGATAATACAGCTGATGATGCTATCGCGCTTAGCCTCATTCTGGGCATCGTCGTTACAGGGTTTCTCATCAGCGCCTTGAGAATCCATGTAACTTATAATGAGACTCCCTGGGAATGGGTACGCTTCGTTAGTTGGGGCATCGCCACCTATGTGCTTACCGGCATGGATGTTGACACCGCAAAAACTTTGCATAAGATCACCTGGTGGACGCATACTTTCTTCGCTTTGGGTTTTATCGCTTACATTCCCTATTCGCGGCTCCTGCACATGATTACGACTACAGCCAATCATTTCTTTATTTCTCTGAAACCGGCCGGCTATATTGAGCCGATTCGTGATATTGAAAATCAGGAATCCTTCGGTGTGTCCAAACTAGAAGAATTTACCTGGAAGCAGATTTTTGATGCCGACGCCTGCACGAAGTGCGGACGTTGTCAGGACGGTTGCCCTGCTTATCTTTCGGGCAAACATTTATCTCCCAAAAAATTGGTTCAGGATATTAAGACACATTGGCTGGAAAAAGCTCCACTTGCGGCTGCCAAAGCCGTTGCTCCCGCAACAGAAGGTGCCGAGGCACAGGCTCCTGCTGAGGCTGTTGAAGGCGCTGCACCGGAAAAAGCTCTCGTTGGCGAAGTTATTAGTATGCATGAACTTTGGGATTGCACCAATTGCATGTATTGTGTGGAAAACTGCTCGTCTTCCATTGAACATGTTCAGAAGATTATCGATATGCGCCGTTATAAAGTTCTGACCGAAGCGGATTTTGCTCCGGAACTTCAGTTGACTTACCGCAATATGGAAAACAACTCCAATCCGTGGGGTATCGGTGCTCATATGCGCGCCGACTGGGCAAAAGAACTTGGGGTGAAAACTTTGGCTGAAGATCCCAACGTGGAATATCTTTTCTATGTAGGATGCTCCGGTTCTTTTGATGACCGCGGCAAAAAAATATCCGTTGCCTTTGCCAAGATTCTGCAGGCGGCCGGAGTAAGCTTCGGTATTCTGGGAAATGAAGAAAGCTGCTGCGGCGATTCGGCTATGCGCGGCGGTAACGATTATTTGTTCCAGTCGCAGGCACAGGCCAATATCGAAGTAATGAACGGTTATGGCGTGAAAAAGATTATAGCCATTTGTCCGCACGGTTATAACTGCATTAAGAAAGATTACCCCAACTTTGGCGGCAACTATGAAGTTTACCATCATACTGAAATTATCGCTGATTTAATCTCTAAAGGTAAGATTAAATTTAACAAGCAGCTCGATGGAACATTCACCTATCATGATTCCTGCTTCCTCGGCCGTTATAACAACATTTACGCTCAGCCGCGCAGTATTTTGAACGCTATTCCCGGCGTGCAGCTTGCCGAAATGGAAAGAAATCTGTCGAAGAGTTTCTGTTGCGGCGCCGGTGGAGCCAGAATGTGGATGGAAGAAGATGTCGGAGATCGCATCAATAACATGAGAACTGATCAGGCTATAGCAACAAACGCCGGCACGGTGGCTGTGGGCTGTCCTTTCTGTCTGACTATGATTTCGGACGGAATCAAAGATAGGCAGAAGACGGAAAGCATGGTTGCTCTGGATATTTCCGAAATAGTTCTTAAGGCTATGGGAATGGAAGAAACAAAAGCTCCCGTTGATACTTGCGCGATTTAAGTAATTAGTAACAAAACAAATTTATATTAAAAAGCCCGTTCTTAATTAAGGACGGGCTTTTTTTATAAATAATTAAAAATATGTTTTAATTTAGTCGATATCGGAGTATAGGATTAATATTTTAGAAAATTATAAAAGGAGGAGCATCGAACAATGGCAGCAAGTATAAGTTATGAGAGCAAACCCTGGTTAAAATCCTATGAAAAAGGCGTTCCTGAAAACATCAAGTACGAAGAACTGACCATGCCTGACTATCTTGAAAAAGCGGCAAAGGATTTTCCCAATGACACAGCTATGGTATTTGTTGGATACAAGATGACCTACCGACAATTCAAGGAGCAGGTTGACCGTTTTGCCGCCTGCCTTACGGATTTCGGTATCAAAAAAGGGGATGCCGTGTCGATTCTTCTCCCCAACTCTATTCCGTGCGTTGTCGCATACTATGCCATTTTGAAAACAGGCGGCATCGTTGTCATGAATAATCCCCTCTATTCTGATCCGGAATTGGAACATCAGTTTAATGATTCTGATTCCAAAGTCCTCATTACTCTTGATGCCCTCGGCAATCGCATGATAAATTTGCGGCCGAAGACGAAAATCAAACAGATCGTGTACATGGGAATTGGCGACTTCCTTAATCCGATTAAAAGGTTTCTCGGAAAGAAGTTGAAGAAATTTCCCTTCGCCGATGTGAAGGCCGCCCCCGATGTCTATCGATGGATGGATTGCATCTCCAAATACCAGCCCAATCCGCCGAATGTGAAACTCACATTAGACGACATTGCCATGTATCAGTATACAGGCGGAACAACCGGCGTATCCAAGGGTGTTATTCTAACCCATGCCAATCTCAGCAAGCAGGTCCAGCAAATTGCAGCCTGGTTTCCGACCTTTCAAAGAGGGCATGAAACCATGCTGGGCGCTCTGCCCTATTTCCATGTATTCGGACTTTCATGTAGCATGAACCTGACCGTTTACGATGGGTGGAATCAGATTCTGATTCCTAAACCGCAACCGCAACCACTGCTGGAAGCTATTCGGGAATACAAACCAACTTTTACGCCCATGGTTCCAACTATGTACATTGGCATGCTCAATCATCCCGATCTGGCCAAAACGGACATGAGCTGTATCAAAGGAGCTTTTTCCGGAAGCGCGCCTCTTCCCGTGGAAGTCATTCATGAATTCCAGAAACTCACAGGGACGTTTATCTCCGAAGGTTTCGGTATGACGGAAACATGTCCGGTTACTCATACCAATCCTTTCAACGGAAAACAGAAAGTTGGCAGTATTGGCCTCCCCCTTTCCGATACCTTGGCTCGAATCGTTGATCTTGATGACGGTGTGACGGACATGCCCATTGGCAAACCGGGAGAACTGATCGTCAAGGGGCCACAGGTT
>JBEKUA010000125.1:0-4297 GCA_049515495.1 Smithella sp.
ATAACAGGGTGGAAGTCTTTGGTTGTTACTTCATAGGTCCCTTGGCCGCCGCTGGATATACATACACCGTGGAATTCAAAAATGGGAAATGGGTTGTGACTGCTGTCACGATGGACTGGATATCTTGAACTGACAACAAAAAATTAATAGAATAGCATCCTACTGACATTGCTTGCAGCACTGCACCTTTCAAATGTAATACACGCAATTCACTCTGGACTTTCCTGATGTCGCACGTCATATTTTGCGATTAAGAATCCTTTAGTTCATACTGAAAATAAATATCGTCGTCGCCCTGTACAAGGCCTCTGACTTTTTTTCCTACAGATTTTTTACCAAAAACTTTAAGGGCCTGCTGAAAATAACCCATAAGAAGATGCTCGAAATAAATATATTTAACATCAACCCCTGTGATTTTAATATGAACGATATTGTTCTCTAACTTTGTGGTAATTGTGCCTCCGTCATAATAGGTCGACCAGAGCTTAGGCAGAACAAACTCGACAAAATGTTTCATATCTTTATTGAGTAAATAAGAATGATACATGCCTCCCGGCTGCAAAACGTATTTAGCGCCGGACCTTCCAAATATCTCGTATGCCATTTTATCGTTATTAAAGAATTCCCTACACATTTCATCAAAAAAAACGATTAATTTTTCTATTGGAACAAGAGAAATGGCCATAATCATCTTGCTGAAAAATTCATCCTTTTCTGCCAGTTTGGTCATAAAGGCATTCCAGCGTTCCTCGCCAAATCCCTGAATGATAACAGTTTTTGTGGTAGCAAAAAAAATGCCTTTGACGTTCATATTTAATCCTCCCGAGAAATTATATAAATTAACCTCTATTTATTTTTACCTTTAAGTTCATCAAATTGCAAATATGAATATTTTTAGAATAAGAAAAACAATTCTACAAAAAACATTATGACCATGGTAATCTTCATTTCTGTAAATTTATACCATGTTACAATCAGTAATAAACACAATTCATCCCGCTTGTGTGGTTCTCCGGACATGACTAATTATCAGCTTTTTTGTTTGAATGCCGGCGGTTATTACCTAACGAACCTTACTTTGCATATAATGGGAGCCCTTTTGCTTTTCAGGTTTTTTAACCGTAGGATCGGGGCTATTTGAAATAGTGCTTTTGTTGCTCTTGGCCCGCTCCATGACGTTTAGTATAAGCAGCAGCCAGGCTCCGAAAACCACAATAGTTGGCGTATAAATCATGATCAAATTAAAAAAATACATCAAACCGGGGAAACTATCCAATCGATGCGGAATAAGACAGAGAATCATCAGGGGTCCAGCGGTCATGGCATACTCTCTGGCCATAAGCACTCTGAATACTGCCGGGATTAGTAATACCCACGAATAATCCTGAAATCTTGGTAACACAAGCGCGTAACATAATAAAACAAGCACTACCAAATCGGTTCGCGCTTCGTCATGATTATCCCGGGCAAGATATAATCCGGCACGTATTGTAAAAAAAAGCAGAGTTGCAACCCACAGTACAAAAATGGTTGCTATCGCCGGATTCTGGATTGAAACGCTGTTGCAATTGGAAATCAGGTCTGTAAGAAAACAAAACATCGAAGGATTGTCAAAACTGAATGCCAGGTTATTCGTACACCAGGATATGCCCATTCGTTCCATATCGAGCCATTCGGAAAACGAAATCGAAAAGACGCTAAACACAACCTGTAAAGAAATCGCTACTAACACAATGAAGGCCAGAAGAGAGATTGCTGTAGAACGCCATCGCGGAGGTTTTTCGAAAAAAATAAGACCAAGAAAAAACAGAGGGGTAAACTTAAACACGGAGGCCGCAAAAATAAGAATCATGAACCATATGTGACGCCCTTTTAACCAGCATAGAAGAGCCATGAAGACAAGGGCTGTTTCCAGCGAAGCCACATTGCCGGTTTGAATGCTTTTGTTTATCGCTCCATTGAAAGCCAGTACAGCAAAAAAGAAGAAGAGCGGCTTAAACTTGTCATTCGGGAGGATACGTTGTGAAAAAACTGCAAACGTTCCCAGGAGTATGAAAATGTAAAAACCCAAAGCGGCCAGTTGGGCAGTTTCATAACTCAAAAGAGCAAACGGCGCGAAAAACAATAGAGAAAGAGGAGAGTACACGAATGGATAGGATTGCTTCAACCCTGCAAGAGTTTCTATTACTTTGTGATCGTATGGATTCAATCCGAGTAAAATGGCTTTAACAGAGTAGTAGTCGCGTTGGAAATCCCAAAGGTTTTGATTGGGATGTAAGGCGACATGCAGGATGAATAGAACAACATAAACACATGGGACAATGCACAGGGTCAAGCCCAATATATTTATTTTGCGTGATGCCGGAGATTGTCCTTCGGTATATTTCGACAAATCCACACCAATCCCTTTTTGACAATTAATGATTAATGATAATTTCTTTTTATTAAATGTCTAGTAAAATTTATCCAACATGTCAATCTGATTGTGCAATAGAGCTGCCGAATACTGCATTTAACATAAATCTTAATTCTGACAACCATTCTTTGCCAAGACTTTGCAGGCGCTATACGTAACAAAATAATTCTGCCGATTTGGAAATCGGATTTTATTTCTTGATTCCTGTAATGAAGCGTCCGGCAATTTAGGCAAGCATACTCCCTTTCAAACCGTAATCAGCAAAAAGATGTCCTTGACATTTAAGGAATAAGGATCAAAATAAAAACAGAAAAGTAATGCATCGTCAAAAGGTTAACAACTAATCTGATCTCCTGTTTTAGGAGTGGCGCTATGGATTAATTCTTGAAACCCTGCTTCTGAAAAGAGTGCGGGGTTTTGTGTTTTTAAATGGTGAATCCGGCGAAACAGGTTTTCTTAATATAGTTTGATTTAATGGCACAGAGCGAAGCAGCGCTGAAAGTATCATCATATAAACAAGATGGTGCAAGGGAGCACCTTTTTGTTTATCGATGATGAACGGACATTGGTTGACCTGAACAATCCGATGCCGGAAGCGATCGGATAAAAAATGGTTGCCAAAATGGATCCAATTGACAAGAAACCGATCAAGAAGGGCATCTTTGCCGAACCTGTTTGCATTTTGCCGGAAAAAAACAAAGAAAGGTGGTGACTATCATGCCGGAAATCACAAAATGGCGTTTGCAGCAAAAAACCGTCTCTGCTGAAGAGGCCGTGCGAATTGTCAAATCCGGAGATCTCGTTCATTATGGAGAATTCGCTCTCTTCCCTACGTTATTGGATAAAGCTCTGGCCAGGCGTATGGATGAGCTCTACGATGTCGAACTGCGCAGTACAATGTATACCCAGATACCCGAAGGGGTTAAAAACGATCCTGACCGGAAGCACTTCATCATGGAGGATTATCACTTCGGTGGTGTATCTCGTCAGCTTTACAAAGATAACCTTGTCAACTACGTCCCCATGCTCTATCACCAGATGCCCCGCATTATCAGAAAATACATCGATATCGACGTTGCCTTCCTGACCGCAGCGCCCATGGATAACCGGGGGTTCTTCAATTTCGGTCTGTCTAATTCTCTGACCTCGGCAGTCATCAGCAAATCCCGTAAAATCATCATCGAAGAAAATGAAAACGTCCCCGTCTGTCTGGGCGGCAACCAGGAGATGATCCACGTCAGCAAGGTTGATTACATCGTTCGAGGTGAGCACGGACCATTGCTCCAACTGAAACCGGAAGAGGCCAGCGATGTCGATCGGGCCATTGCCGCGCGAGTCCTCGCGGAAATAGAGGATGGATCGTGCCTGCAGCTCGGAATCGGCGCTTTGCCCAACACGGTCGGAGTCCTGATAGCGGAAAGCGGTTTAAAGGATCTGGGAATTCACACGGAAATGCTGACAGACGCCTGCGTTGATCTATATGAAGAAGGACGAATCACCGGGGCTAAAAAGCAAATCGACACGCACAAGATGACCTACACATTTGCCATGGGAACGCAAAAGCTGTATGATTTTCTGCACAACAACACCATGTGCGCTTCCTATCCCACTAACTGGACCAACAATCCGCAAATGATTGCCGCCAACAACGGGGTTGTAGCCATTAATAACGCCATGGAAATCGATCTGTTTTCACAGGTTGCCTCAGAATCCATTGGCACACGCCAGATTTCAGGCACCGGCGGACAGGCGGATTTCATCTCCGGGGCATTCAACTCTCACGGAGGGAAGGGTCTGATATGCCTGTCTTCAACCTTCACCGCTCCCGACGGCACGATCCATTCCCGGATTTGTCCGACCCTTTCACCGGGCACTATCGTA
>JBEKUA010000126.1:0-4293 GCA_049515495.1 Smithella sp.
AAAAATAATTGTCAACACGCCGAAAACACCGGATGAAATTCGTAAAGACCTTAATTTCAGCGGAACGGTGGCCACGGTAGATGGCACAGGCATCGCGCGCAAGGAAATGGGCGTACCCATTGCCAACACCACGATGATAGGGGCGCTGTTAAAAGTAATAGGAGTCATGGAGCTTGACGCCATGGAAGAAGCAGTAGAGCACCGGTTCGGCAGAATCGCTCAGAAGAATCTCAATGCGATGAAACGGGCTTATGACGAAATTAAAATAAGTAATTAAGGGGTATATCCAAATGGCATTGAAAACATGGAGGGAGCTTCCCACAGGCTGTGTTGTTTTTGAGCCGGGCAGCGCCAGTGAATATCATACGGGAAGTTGGCGGTCGCAAAGGCCCGTTTGGAACAATCAGAAATGTATTAAATGCGGCATCTGTTATGTGTATTGTCCTGAAGGCTGCGTTCAGCAGGGTGAAGATGGTTTTTTCCAGGCAGATATGGATTATTGCAAGGGCTGCGGCATTTGCGCGCATGAATGTTGGCCTCACGCGATAACGATGATAGAGGAGGGATAACATGGCAAAGCGCATTGGAATGGAAGTAGCAGTTGCCGTGGCGGAAGCAGTGGGTCTGTGCGATATTGATATGGCGGCTGTTTATCCCATTACCCCCCAGTCACATATTGCCGAACATCTTTCCGATCTTGTGGCAGATGGTAAAATTAATGCGGAATTTGTGACGGTGGAATCGGAACATTCGGCCATGAGCGCAGTGATCGGCGCGTCCGGAACAGGCGCCCGTTCTTATACCGCAACAAGTTCGCAGGGATTGATGTATATGCACGAATTGCTGCCTATAGCTTCGGCGATGCGTTTGCCGATAACCATGGCAATAGCCAACAGGGCGGTTTCCGGCCCCTTGAATATTTTAAATGATCATTCCGATATTATGCCCCAGCGCGATTCCGGCTGGATTTCCATTTTTGTGGAAAACGGACAGGAAGCCATTGATATGTCGATCATTGCTTTTAAAATCGCTGAGCATAAAGATGTAATGCTTCCGGTAAATATTAATATAGACGGTTTTCAGTTAACGCACATGGTGGAACCTTTTGAGATGCCGACACAGGAAGAAGTAAGCAAATTCCTGCCGCCATTTGTTCCGCATGCGACGCTGCATCCGGCCAAACCGGTCACGATGGGCGCTTTTGCCATGTCCGATTATTTTCCGGAAATCATGAAAGCAAAAGACGAAGCCCTGAAGAATTCCAAAAAAATTATTCTGGAAGTCTGGGACGAATGGGCGAAAATGTTCGGTCGCTCCTACAAACCCGTGGAAACATACAAAGCAGAAGACGCGGATATTTTGATGCTGACAATGGGTTCGATGGGTGAGACGGCGGAGATGGCAATTGACGAACTGCGTGCAAAGGGCGTTAAGGCCGGTCTTGTAAAATTAAGATTATGGCGTCCTTTTCCGTTTGAAGAAATCAAAACCGCGGTGAAAAAAGCGAAAAAACTGATCGTGACCGACCGCGCCAATTCATTTGGCGGTCCCGGCGGCCCGGTATTTTCGGAAATCAAGTCGGCTCTTTATGCCGAAGCTCAGCGCCCCATGATTTATGATTATATTTATGGACTGGGCGGGCGTGATGTTCCGGTGGGTGATTTTGTTGGTATGTTTGAAAGAGTTCTGACGGATGAGTCTAATAAGTTAGTGGACACCTATGAATTCTGGGGAGTGAGAGAATAATGAGTATCGTAGAAAATTTTGATTTATATGCTCCGCGTCTGATCAATAAAAAAGAATTGTTGTCTGCCGGTCACCGTGCCTGTTCCGGCTGTGCCGAAGTCCTGGCCGTACGGATGATGTGCAAAGCGCTTGGCGAAAACACTGTGATTGCTTCAGCGACCGGCTGCATGGAAATCGTTTCCAGTATGTTTCCCACGACCGCCTGGAACGTTCCCTGGATTCACGTCGCCTTTGAAAACGCGGCATCGGTCGCTTCCGGCATCGAAGCAGGCCTCAAAGCACTGCGTAAGAAAGGCAAGATTGACGACCGCTATATAAAAGTCGTCGGCATGGGCGGTGACGGAGCTACCATGGATATTGGATTCCAGGCTCTTTCCGGAGCGATGGAACGCGGCCATGATATGATTTACGTCTGTTTTGACAACGAAGCCTATATGAACACAGGCATCCAGCGCTCCAGCGGCACGCCGATGGGCGCATCCACCACAACCGCTCCGGCGGGAAAAGTCAGTTCCGGCCAAAAGACATGGAAAAAGAATCTTCCGGAAATAATGGTCGCGCATGAGATACCTTATGTAGCTACCGCCTGCCCCAGCTATCCGCTGGATTTCATCCGCAAGATCGAAAAGGCAAAAAGTATCAAGGGGCCTTCTTATATTCACTGTTTTTCTGTGTGTCCGACCGGTTGGCGCTGTCCATCGCACATGGCGATTTCCATGGGGCGTCTGGCCGTGGAAACGGGAGTGTTTCCTCTGTATGAAGTGGAAAACGGGTATTATCGTCTCTCTCCCGATATGCCGAAAAAACTCAAACCCATTAAAGATTACTTCAAGGGACAGGGGCGTTTCCGCCACCTGAGTGCAGAAGAAATTGACGTGATTCAGGGGAAAGTAACCGCTGAATTTAAGAAGCTGACGGAAAAAGCAAAGTTTCTCAAAAAAGGCAATGAGTAAAAGAGAAGTTTAAAAGAATACAGAGGTGAAAAAAGCATGACGAAAGCGAGCAGCATTGCAGCAACAACAAAAAAAATAGTTAAAAAACACGGAGGCGATAAAAGCGCGATGATTGCCGTGTTGCAGGATATTCAGGAAACTTTCAATTATCTTCCGAAAGAAGCCTTAAAGGCAGCGGCTCAAGCTATGAAGGTTCCTTTTACCCGTGTGTATGAAGCGGCAACGTTCTACACCGCCTTTAGTTTAAAACCGCGCGGCAAAAATATCGTTAAAATTTGCACGGGAACTGCGTGTCATGTTCGCGGTGCTTCCACCCTTCAGGACAAGTTCGAACGCTCTTTGTGTATTAAACCGGGAGAAATGACACCAGACGGTCAGTTTTCGCTCGAAACTGTTAATTGCGTTGGTGCCTGCGCGCTTGGTCCAGTAGTCGTCATCAATACCGAATATCACGGACAGGTCACCATGGCCAAAGTAGATAAAATCATCGACAAAATCAAACAAGAGGGGGCGCAGTGATGAAAAATAATTCCGATACTCAACCCCGACAGCTTAAGGATGATTTGAAAATGAACTACGGGCCTAATAAAAAGTTTGTTGCTATTTGCGCCGGTACCGGCTGCCGTGCTTACGGTTCTCTTAAGGTTAAAGAGGCACTCGAGGCCGAACTCAAAAAGCAGAACATGAATGTGGATGTCATTGCCACCGGATGTTTGGGCTTCTGCGAAAAGGGCCCTATGGTAGTCATCCATCCCGATAAATACTTTTATCAGTCGGTAAAAGTAGCAGACGTTCCGGAAATAGTTTCAAAAACCGTGGCCAAAGGGGAAGTTATCAGCCGGCTGCTCTACCGCCATCCGGATACGAAAAAAACCATGTTCAGGGAAGAAGACATGCCCTTCTACAAGAAACAGCTTCGTGTGGTTTTTGGCTCTAACGGCATGATTGATCCGACAAAAATTGATGATTATCTTGTCATCAACGGCTATCAGGCGCTGGGCAAGGTACTTTCCGAAATGACACCTGAAGGCGTCATCAATGAAGTGAAAAAAGCCGGATTGCGCGGGCGCGGCGGCGGAGGTTTTCATACGGCCGTCAAGTGGGAAGGGGTTCGCAAGGCGGCAGGCGAACCTAAATATGTCATCGCCAACGGAGACGAAGGTGATCCCGGCGCGTATATGGACAGAAGCCTCATGGAAGGTAATCCCCACAGCATTATTGAGGGTATGATCATCGGCGGTTACGCCGTAGGCGCAAATGAAGGTTATATCTACGTTAGAAACGAATATCCGCTGGCCGTAACGCATTTAAATATAGCAATCGAGGCCGCCAGAGAAGCCGGACTATTGGGTAAAAACATTTTAGGAACTGATTTTTCATTTGATATTCACATCAACAAGGGCGCGGGAGCGTTCGTCTGCGGTGAATCTTCCGCTTTGTTTGCTTCGGTAGAAGGCCGCGCCGGTGAGCCGCGCGCCAAATATGTCCACGCCGTGGAAAAAGGGCTTTGGGACAAACCCACGGTGCTCAACAACGTGGAAACATGGGCCAACGTGCCGTTGATTATCAATCGCGGCGCAGACTGGTATTCGTC
>JBEKUA010000127.1:0-4292 GCA_049515495.1 Smithella sp.
AATTTAATAGAGCCGGGGCCCTGCGCTACTGCCAGACGATGATGTATATAATCGCTTACTTCCTTCGGTGAAAAAGGCTTAAGATCATATCTTACCGTGATTCTTTCGTTTAACTGCCTGAGCGCCGGCAGCATTAAAGTATTGGCCAGTTCCGGCTGACCGATTAAAATTATCTGAATGAGCTTTTCCGTCTCGGTTTCCAGATTGGAAAGCATCCGTATTTGTTCGAGAACACCGCGAGAAAGATTTTGCGCTTCGTCAATTAAGAGCACGGTTGTCTTTCCTGCGGCAAAGTTACCCAGTAAAAATTCATTTAAAGCATCAATATAATACTTTTTATTTCCGGCGTCGTTTTTTATAACAATGCCGTATTCATCGAGAATCGTTTCCAGCAAATCAAGCTCGGAAATGGCCGTATTAAAAATCAGCGCCGTTTCCACTGAATCATCCATAGAGGCAAGCAGGCTGCGGCAAATTGTGGTCTTTCCCAGTCCGATGCCACCGGAAATTAAAACAAACCCTTTTTTTTCTTTAATGCCGTAAATAAGGCAATTCAAGGCGTCCCGATGCTGCTCACTCAGAAACAAATAACGCGGTTCCGGCGATAAACTGAAAGGATTTTCTTTTAAACCAAAATAATCAGCATACATGTCAATACACTCTCCTGATCAGATCATTCAAAAGAATAATGAATAGTTTCAATCTTGCCGTTTCTCTTAACATTCAAGTCCATACTGCTGCCGGACTGCATTGAATTCAACACTTGCAGTATATCGTTGGCATTTTGCATCCGATTGTTATTGATATCGATTATTATATCACCGTTCTGAATGCCGGCCTTTTCATAGAGACTATTGGGAGCGATATTGGAAATGGCGTATCCTTCCTGCACTCCATTATTTAAAAAAGGACGCACAACAGCCTGATTTGCCAACGACTTAAAATCACTTAAGTTTTCATTTACAGATTTTTTACTCAGAGTATAATTTCCCTGAATAGTGTTGTTTCGTCCAGCACCTGATGCGTTAGGGAGCAAAGGGCCTTCCATGGTTTCTTTTATTTTTAATATTGTTTCCCGTACGCCATTTTTTAATGTCGCCGTATTACGCGTTATTTTAATCAGTTTATCCTGGCCGATCTTATCCCCCAGCCTGTATAATTTTTGTTTGTGACTGCCTCGTTCTTCGACAACAATAAAACCAAAAGAAGCATTGCAGGCGACAGTTCCTTTCAAATCAAAATCAGTAGTTTTCTGATCGGAATCGAAAAGTCCTCCTTCGGACTGATTGCCGCCCGCCGGTTTCAGCGTCGAAAGAAATAAATTACGCCCGGTGATGATATCATAATCCTGAAGAGCGTTGCGCTGGTGATTATCTTTAACAGCAAATGCCACCCCATTACTTTTAGCGGTGGCAGTATAATTAATAAGAGGGAAACTGATGATTTTATAAAAGAGATCTGTTGCTTCGTAAGACAATATTGTTATTGCGAGAATGATTAAAAGTGACTTTAATGAATTAACATCCTTTGCCCCAATGGCACTGATGTTCCTCATTTGTCTCCAGCGTTCTTTTATCGTTTGCGTTATTTTAAGCCACATAATCTTTGCCATTAAATATAACGGAATACCGGATTGATCAATGTTCCGCCTATAGAGATTTTCATTTTAACCGTTTTCTTGTCTGATATTGCCATCTCGCCGTTTAGATTAAGCTGGCTGTTTTTGAAATCGTCGGCAAGCGTTATTTCACCGCTTAAGAAACAATCTACCTGCGGCCCGTATATCTGCAATTTTTCCAGTCTGATTACGCCATTTTTAAACAGGGCATTAATTTCGCCGCGATCAAAATCAATTCTGTTTAGTCCGAGAAATGGTTCGGTCAGGGAATAACTTCCTTTGGTCAGAGAAAGCGCGATTGTTCCGGAAAGATTTCTTCCTGGTCCGCCGTTATTAAAGGCATGCGTCCAATTGCCGCTTGCTTTCCCTGTAACTTCTCTGCCCATCAACGTTTTAATAAAAGCGTATCTGGTCAGATCAATATTTTGAAATTTAAATCTGCCTTCTTCCGGCGGATAAATTTTAGAAAAAGAAGCCAGTCCAAAGCGTCCGGAAAAATTGCCTCCATAAGCGCTTCCGGAGAGGCCTATATATTTATTTTTTTTAAAAATATTAAACGGATTAAATTGCAGATCGAGCAAATCGCCCTGAAAGTATATATTTGCCGGCGATGAACTTATATTTATTTTTTTTATTTTAAAACCAAAAGGCAAAGCCGGTCGCAATGAATCCATCTTTAAAATAAGATCAGATGAATTTGCCGCTTCTTCCAGCCTGCTTTTGGCAATATCCGAGGGGAAAAGCAGATACAAAAATACTAAAGTAATAAATATTCCGTAGAGCGTGAACCATAATGTTTTTTCTTTCAGCATGTTCATGTTGTTACATGCCCCTTGGTTGTTGATTCAGTGGTTGAAAAGAGGATATTTGTATCTGTGCGCTTAAGTATTCGGGGCTTTCTTTCATTTTGTTTATGGCAATCTTTTTTATTCTTACTAAATCCGCCGGTGATTCGGCATAATACAAAAAGTCGGTAAGCTGTTTAATGGTAATTTTCTCGAGTTTCATGTCAATTAATGACTCTTCAAAAGAAGCTGATTGCGTTCCCTTTGAAGAATTCATGTATTTTATTCTTCCCCTGACATTTGCCAGTGTCGCCTTTTTTTCCAGATAGGAGAATAAAGTAAAATCAGCTCCGCGCGAGGACACAGTGTTTTTTATTGCGGCTGTTTTTGCTGTAAGCGCAGCAAACTCGGTTGAGAGTTCACTTATTTCGCCCAGTTTTTTTTGATTAATCTTTATTGCTTTCGCCAGTTTTTCTTTAGCATCCCAGAAAGGAAATACAACTATTTGCAGAATCAGGGCGATCGAAACGAATATGGCCGCGCCGGCGGCAATGTTCTGCTGTTTTTTGTCTAATTTATTCCAAAATGTTTTTATCATTTAACTTCAATCCTCAAGTTAAAATCAACTTTGCCGCCATCTTTGGTAAGGCTTGTCGAACCCATTGTTACATTCTTAAAATATATGGATTTCAAAAGATCATTTTTGACTGCCGAAACATCATCAATCGTTTTTGCCTCGCCTTTAATTAAAACAATGCTGTTTTCGTAATTTAAATCGGTAATGACGATATTAAGAGAAGGCGAAATCATGCCCGAAATTTCTTTCAATAAATCAACGGTCGTTACTTCCGGCAACCCCTCGTAAAAACCAAAAGTTTTTTTGTTTTCCATAAGCTTTGTTTTCAGTTGCTGCACCGGATCAATCATGCCCCTGGCTTCCGGAAGGTTGTTCTTGAAAATATGAGCAATTTGTTCTTTAATATTATTAAGTCGTTGTGTTTTCAGGCCATAGTCGAGAAACTGATTGACAATAGCTAGGAGAATAATTATTCCGGCAACCCAAGCCGCCCATTTTAAATGCTCTTTGAAGTCAAAACGGGCGTTATTGTCCGCGAACTCCCCCTGCCGGAAATTAAAAGATTTTCTGCCCGCGGAAATCCTCATTGCGGCGGCAATCGCCGTATTCATTATTTGCGGGTCGAATTGACTTTTGATGGTTTCTTCAATGTCCAGTTGTTTGGTCCGGACGAGATCAAGAGCTTCCACGGGACAGGAAAAATAATTCTCGATTTCTTTTCGCAGAGGAATGAATAACGAACCTCCGCCTGTTGTCATAATTTGCGCAGGCTCATTTCGCAGGACGCCATTTAGCTTCATGTACTCGATAGTATTTTTCAATTCTAAACAAAAATTGCGGCACGCAGAGCATGCATTGGCTGCCGCTTCTGGATAATCCCTGCTGATTTTCAATTGTTCGGCCCTATCCATATCCACAAAACGATCCGCCGCTAATGCCGCTGTTATATGTTTGCCGCCGAAAGCCAGAGGACGTACATGAACAATCGTGTCGTCTTCATAAAATGACGCCGTTGTTGAATCATGTCCGATATCCAGGATGATTCCGCAAGCAGAAGTCTTTTTATTGTCTATGATCTGGGCAGCCAGAGCGGTGGGGGAGGTATCAATTATGGATACCTCTCCCAGGATTCCTTCTACTTTTTCTATCCAGTCGCGGACGCTATTTTTGGTGAGCGCGGCCACAAGGAGTCCGTCGCGGGGAATCATCAGATAGTCGGCCACCACTTCTTCTATGGGAATAGGGATGAGGGGTTCCAATTCAAAGGCTAATGTTTTTCTGATTTTGTTATCATCGCGAAAAGGCAGACTGA
>JBEKUA010000128.1:0-4291 GCA_049515495.1 Smithella sp.
ACTTAAAGCCGATAAAGACGCCAGCTATGCTAAAGTTGTTAATATTGACTTATCCAAAATCGTACCATTGACGGCCAAACCTCACAGCCCGGATAACATCAGCACGGTTAAAAAAATGAATAAAATTGCCGTTAATCAGGTTTGTCTGGGTAGTTGCACCAATTCTTCATACAAAGATTTAGTCACCGTGGCTAAGATTTTGAAGGGTAAAACAGTTCATCCTGATATCAGTTTTATTATAGCGCCGGGATCCAGACAGGTGATGGAAGAACTCTCTCAAAGCGGTTATCTGGCCGATTTAATCGCCTCAGGGGCGCGGCTTATGGAAAATGCCTGCGGCTTTTGCATAGGCAACAGCCAGAGTCCGCAGTCAGCAGCCGTATCACTGCGCACATCCAACCGTAATTTTCTGGGACGTTCCGGAACCATGGACGCCAATGTTTATCTTGTAAGCCCGGAGACAGCCGCTGCGGCAGTAATTACAGGACGCTTCACCGATCCCCGCGATCTGAAAATAAGCTATCCCAAAATCGCGATGCCAAAGAAGTTTTCCATTGATGATTCGATGATAATATGGCCGGACAAGAAAAAGAAAGCTGTGGAGGTATGCCGCGGCCCCAATATTGGCGTTCTGCCCCGCAGCCCGGATCTTTCCGACACTATTTACGGCCAGGTAACCATCAAGGTCGGCGATAAAATCACTACCGATCACATCATCCCCGCAGGCGCGAGGATGAAATACCGTTCGAATATTCCTAAATATTCCGAGTTCGTTTTTGAAAATGTAGATTCCTCATTTGCCAAACGCGCTCAAACAATAAAAAAAGATGGAAAACAGAATATCATCGTGGCAGGCTTGTCCTACGGCCAGGGTTCTTCGCGTGAACACGCCGCCTTGTGTCCCATGTATTTGGGCGTCCGCGCGGTACTCGCCAAATCTTTTGAAAGAATTCACGCCGCCAATCTGATTAATTTCGGCATATTGCCTCTGATTTTTTGCATCGGGAGCGACTATGACAAAATCGACCAGGGAGATGATCTGCAAATTGTTGAGGTAAGAAAAATAATTGCCGGAAATGGAAAGCTTCTCGTGCAGAATAAAACCAAAGGTTTTTCGTTTTACGCAACCTGCGTTTTATCCGAAAGGCAAAAACAAATTATCCTGGCGGGCGGCGCCCTCAACATCAGCAATTAAAAGCACACACCCCAGCAGCAAGCTGCGGGTTAATTCGACTAACCGGTTTCAACGCGACATGCTTTCGAAATTGGAGTCTCATTGAAGGAGCAGCAATATTTTTATGGCAAAAAAGATAAAAGTAAAAACTACAGTCGTCGAAATGGACGGCGATGAAATGACCCGCGTTATGTGGCAGATGGTTAAGGAGAAGCTCATTTTCCCGTATCTCGACATGAACATAGATTATTATGATTTGCATGTAAAGCATCGTGACGATACGGATGATCAGGTAACCGTTGATTCCGCCAAAGCTATTATGAAATACGGCATCGGCATCAAATGCGCCACCATCACGCCCAACGAAGACCGCGTAAAAGAATACAAATTGAAAAAAGCATGGACAAGCCCCAACGGCACCATCCGCGCCATGCTCGACGGCACGGTTTTCAGAAAACCGATTTTAGTCAATAATATCAAACCTGCGGTTTCTTCCTGGAAAAAGCCCATAACCATAGGGCGTCACGCTTACGGCGATGTTTATAATAATTTTGAAATGGCGATTCCTGAAGCGGGAAAACTGGAAGTTGTTTTCACCCCGCATAACGGCGGCAAGACTCAAATACGTTT
The DNA here is from genome assembly GCA_049515495.1 of Smithella sp. GTDB lineage: Bacteria > Desulfobacterota > Syntrophia > Syntrophales > Smithellaceae > Smithella. Next base: position 1,805 of record JBEKUA010000128.1, read on the forward strand.
AGTGAAAGATTTCCCGTCAGCGGGAGTAATCCAGGTGAACCATAATTTAGATCAATCCATCCTGGATTTTGCCAAAGCCTGCTTTACTTACGCTTTGAGTGAAAAAATTGATTTGTGGTTTTCAACCAAAGATACCATTTCCAAAATATACGATGCCGGATTTCGCGAAATATTCAACCGCGAATTCGAGCAAAACTGGAAGGGAAAATTCGCAAAAGCCGGAATTGAATACTTTTTCACCCTTATTGATGACGCCGTGGCGCGTATTATGAAAAGCGAAGGCGGCATGCTCTGGGCGCTGAAAAATTACGACGGCGATGTGATGTCGGATATGATTGCTTCCGCCAGCGGTTCGCTTGCCATGATGACATCGGTGCTGGTTTCACCCAACGGCTGGTTTGAATACGAAGCCGCCCATGGAACTGTGCAAAAGCACTACTACAAACACTTAAAAGGCGAAGAAACTTCCAGCAACTCCATGGCTCTTATTTTCGCCTGGAGCGGCGGCCTGCGCAAACGCGGTGAAATGGACGGTTCGTCTGAAGTGGTAAAATTTGCCGATAACCTGGAACAAGCGGCCATTGCAACCGTCGAAAACGGCACGATGACCGGTGATTTGCTGGCGCTTGCCGAAAAAAAATCTTCCAATAAAAAAGTCAACACGGAAGAATTTATCGATGCTATAGCCGCAACACTGCAAAAAAAGCTAAATGATTGATCGCGCTGACAATCTGCTTCCCAATTTACTGGATCTCACTTTAGAGGAAATGCAGGAATTTATTTCTTCTTTAGGAAAGGAAAAATTCCGCGCGCCGCAGATCATGAAGTGGCTATATCAATCCGGCAGCGTTTCTTTTGAAGACATGACCACCCTGTCCCGCGAATTTCGCACTAAACTTTCTAAAATTGCCCGCATCAGCCGTCCGGAAATCGTCAAAATTCAGGAATCCAGCGATGGAACAAAAAAAGTTCTCTTACGCCTGGAAGACGGTCTTTTTATCGAAAGCGTTTTGATTCCCGGAAAAAATAACTGGACGATCTGCGTATCCACTCAAGCCGGTTGCGCCATGGATTGTAAATTTTGTCTGACAGCCCGTAACGGCTTTAAAAGAAATTTGAACCCTTCGGAAATTACAGGCCAGCTTATAACTTTAAAAAATGAAACTCCTGAAGGCCCCGGCATTACAAATCTCGTTATGATGGGCATGGGCGAACCGCTGGCAAATTATGATAATGTTTTGAAGGCGATAAAGAATCTTACCTGTGATTTCGGCATGGGATTTTCCAATCGTAAAATCACTGTTTCCACTTGCGGACTTGCCCCGCAAATCATTAAGCTGGGCAAAGATATTTGTATCAACCTCGCCGTATCACTAAACGCCCATAATAACGAAACACGAAACAAATTAATGCCAATCAACAAAAAATATCCTTTAGAAGTCCTACTGGATGCCTGCAGACAATATCCCATGCCCGGACGAAGACTGCTGACCTTCGAATATATTTTAATTGACGGAATTAATTCGTCTGTGCAGGACGCCAGAAAATTGGCGGCTTTATTGAAAGGCCAGCGCTGTAAGTTGAATTTAATAGTCTTTAATGATTATCCCGAAACATCATTCAAATCCCCGTCGAAACAAACCGTAGAAGCCTTTCAACAGACGCTGATTGATCATCATTACACAACGATGCTTCGCAAAAGCAAAGGAAGTGATATCCTCGCCGCCTGCGGACAACTGAGCGGAGCCGCAACTGCCCGATAATAATAAAAGCAGAGCCAGTAATAAGTTATTGTCAGATTTCGCCGAACGTTGGTTTGTCAACAGCTGCGTGTTTCAGGCTGCCCGAGTAGAGTTCATATTCGAGAAGACGGCATTCGATTTCACCGTTATAGAAGATAACGCGCCGTTTTGTTCTCAAACCTATCTTTTTGATGAGTTCTAAATTGCCGGTAAATATATACCCGTTGTAGCCGCCGCCTGTTTTTTTGAAGAAATCGCCAATACCCTGATAAGCCGCTTCCAGGGCTTGAATCTCTCTTGCGTCCATTTGGCTGTTTTTATCGCGTCTGTCAGATGATTTGCGAAGGATAATTTTACGTCCCTGCGCTAAGGCTTGTCTTTGGTTGCGAAAATCTTTTGACGGCTGTTTTGTGTTGACCGCGTTCATGCGTTCGCCATAAGGCGGATTTAAAACAATTATCCCGCCACCTTCCGGGATGGGAGTTTTTTCATAAGGGCAGATGTCAAATTCAATCAAATGATCAACTCCGGCAGTTTGCGCGTTATTTCTTGCCGCTGTTACCGCCGTTTTATCAATATCCGTGGCAATAATCTTTGCCGGTAATTTTTTCAAGATTTTCTCTCTGGCTTTTTTACGCAGTTCCTGCCAATCCTCCTCAGGAAATTCCTTAATAAACATAAATCCGTAATTATTCCGCAAAAATCCGGGAGAAAATCTTGAAAAAATTACCGGCAAAGATTATTG
>JBEKUA010000129.1:0-4282 GCA_049515495.1 Smithella sp.
CAAATAAAAGCGGGTAAGGCAACTCCTTCGCCTCCTATCGGGCCGGCGTTGGGACAGCACGGCGTCAATATTATGGAATTCTGCAAAGCTTATAACGCTATGACGCAAAATCAGGAAGGAATGATTATTCCTGTGGTGATTACCGTTTATGCCGACAGATCGTTTACATTCATAACAAAAACGCCCCCGGTATCCGTGTTGCTTAAACAAGCGGCTAAAATTGCCAAAGGAGCCAGCGATCCGAAGAGGGAAAAAGTTGGAACAGTTACGGCCGGGCAGGTGAAAGAAATAGCTGAATTAAAGTATAAAGATTTAAATGCTGTAAATATTGAAGGCGCTATAAAGATAATTGCCGGTACGGCAAGGTCAATGGGAATTGAAATCACAGGTTAATAATTACGAGGTTTTATCATGTTAAAAAAAGGCAAACGTATATTGGCAGCGAAAGCTAAGATTGAACCGGGCAAACGATATTCACTTAAAGAGGCTGCGGAAATTGTTGCATCGACGGCCGCAACAAAATTTGATGAAACTGTGGATGCGGCCATTCGCTTAGGCGTTAATCCTGCTCATGCCGATCAGATGGTGAGAGGTAGTGTAGTTTTGCCCCATGGCTTGGGAAAAACGGTACGGATCTTAGTATTTGCTAAAGGGGAAAAGGAAAAAGAAGCTCTGGAAGCCGGTGCGGATTTGGTCGGTAATGACGATATTATTGAAAAGATTAAAGGCGGCTGGATGGAGTTTGATCGTGTTATCGCCACTCCGGATATGATGGGTTCTGTGGGAAAGATTGGTAAAATTTTAGGCCCACGCGGTTTAATGCCCAATCCTAAGGTAGGAACGGTAACTTTTGATGTGGCCAAAGCAGTAAATGAACTAAAAGCGGGCAAAGTTGAATTCCGCGTGGAAAAAGCGGGAATCGTACACTCTCCCGTGGGGAAAGTATCTTTCGGCGCCGAAAAATTAAGAGAAAATCTCAGCGCTTTGTTGGAAACAATTATTAAGTTAAAGCCGGCATCAAGTAAAGGTATTTATATTAAAAGTATTTCTCTTTCAAGCACAATGGGTGTGGGCGTGAGAATTGACCCTCTCGATATTAAAGCTGCTTAATGAAAAAATATTGAGAGTTTTTTTGAAATAAAATGAGGTCGAAGACAGCAGGTACAGAAGTTTAAACGTAATACGGCCTGCCGAGACTCGTAAAATGAAAATAGTTACTTTGTTTTTTATGAAGGTAAACAATTTTTGTAAAACGGGAATCGGAATTGGGCAAGGTTACCGTTTTTTTGTTCTGTATGTGGCTAGAATCTCCGGCCTCAAGAAATAAAATAACTTTGAAAGGAGGCTGATAGATTGGATCGGAGAACTAAAGAGCAAATTGTATCCGAACTGCAAAAGAAACTCAAAGAAGCAAACCTAGGTGTTCTGACCAGCTTTAGCGGGATGAATGTCGAAAAAATGGAAACCTTGAGAAATGAGCTGCGCAAGTCCAATGCTGAATGGAAGGTTGTAAAAAACACTCTTTTGAGAATTGCTTCAGATGGCACAGATTTTAGCATTCTTGCTGATCATTTCAAATGGCCTGTTGCCGTTGTTCTGAGCTATAAAGACCCTGTGGCGCCGGCTAAGATTCTTGTTGATTTTGCCAAGAAAAATCCGGAAATGGAAATCAAGGTTGGCGTGCTGGATAAAAAGCTTTTAACAAAGAGTGATATTACTGTTTTGGCAGAATTACCCAGCAAAGAGGTTCTTTTGGGCAAATTAGTTTCGGTAATGGCGGCGGTACCGACATCGTTCGTGACCGTTTTAAGTGGCGTTCCGAGAAGCTTTGTGCAAGTGCTCAATGCCTATTGTGATAAGAAAAAAACTTTAAACTAATAAACATACAGAAAGGGATAGAAAAATGTCAGATAAAATTACTAAAGATGATGTAGTCAAATTTATTGAAGGAATGACTGTATTAGAGCTTTCTGCTCTGGTAAAAGAATTAGAAGAAAAATTCGGCGTATCCGCGGCCGCTCCCATGATGGCTGCTGCTGCCGCTCCTGGCGCTGCCGCTGCGGCTCCGGTTGAAGAAAAAACCGAATTTGATGTAATTCTCACGGGTTTCGGCGCGGAAAAGATTCAGGTAATTAAAGTTGTTCGCGCTATTACCAACCTTGGACTTAAAGAAGCAAAGGATTTGGTGGAGGGCGTGCCTAAGCCTATAAAAGAAGGTGTTTCCAAAGATGAAGCCGCGGATATCAAGAAGAAAATCGAAGAAGTTGGCGGGACCGTTGAGGTTAAATAACGCAATCTTCAACATATAATTTTATTTAAGGATGCTATGGGCGACTTTAGAAAATATTTTGGTCAGGTAAAAAAGATACTGGATATCCCTAACTTAATTGATATCCAGACACAATCTTATGAAAAATTCCTTCAAAAGGAAATAGCACCGGCAAAGCGGGACAATCTTGGTTTGCAAGGCGCTTTTAAAAGCGTCTTTCCCATTTCAGATTTCAGCGGAAAGTGTTCTCTGGAATTTGTAAGTTATAAGCTTGGTGATATCCGATATGATGTAAAGGAATGTATTCAAAAAGGGATGACCTATGCTGCTCCTTTGAAAATTGTGGTCAGGCTGGTTGTTTTTGAAGTTGACCGTCCGGCTGACGGCAAAAATAACCGCGAAACAGCTGAAACAAAGCAGATCCGCGATATTAAAGAGCAGGAAGTTTACTTCGGTGAAATTCCGCTGATGACTGAAAATGGCACTTTTATCATTAACGGGACGGAAAGGGTTATTGTTAACCAGCTGCATCGTTCGCCGGGAATCTTTTTTGATCACGACAAAGGTAAAATTGTCGCCAGCGGCAAGTTAATATATTCAGCGCGAATTATTCCTATCAGGGGTTCCTGGTTGGATTTAGAGTTTGATTCCAAAGACATCCTTTATGTAAGAATTGACCGCCGCAGAAAAATGCCTGTCACTATCCTGTTGAAAGCGCTGGGTAAATCGACAGAATTTATTTTAAATTATTTTTACAGCGTCAATACAGTTATAATTGAAAATAAAAAAGTTTATTATACCGTTGATGATTCTCTTGTCGGTCAAAAAGCGCCCGAAGACATAAAAGATCCCAAAAACGCTGAGGTAATTGTTAAAAAAGGCCGCAAGCTTACAAAGCCTCTTTTGAAGAGAATAGTGGATGTGGGCATCAAGCGTGTTGCGATTAACGAGAGTGAACTGGCCGGTAAAATTCCTTCTCAGGATATTCGTGATCCGGAAAAAAATGAAATTATCTTCCATTGCAACGAGGAATTGCCTTTAAATTGCCTGGAGATAATCAGGGAAAAGGATGTCAAAGAATTAAAGATTATCCATATTGACGAAGATATGGATAATGCTTCCATCAGAGATACCTTATTGCTGGATAAAATTGATACCACGGAAGATGCAATAATGGAAATATATCGCCGTTTGCGTCCGAGCAATCCCCCCACTCCGGAAACGGGAGACAAATTTTTCAAAAGTCTTTTCTTTGAACCAGCAACTTATGACTTGTCAAATGTTGGTCGCGCCAAAATGAATTACAAATTACACATGAATGTGCCGACTGATATTACAGTATTGCGTAATGAAGATATTTTGTCCGCGGTTAAGTATTTAATTGACCTGAAGAATGGTGTTGGAGATTGCAATGTTGATGATATTGATCATTTAGGGAACCGCAGAGTGAGGTCGGTCGGAGAACTTATTGAAAATCAGTACCGCATTGGTTTAGTGCGTATGGAGCGGGCTATCAAGGAAAAAATGAGCCTGCAGGATATCGAAACAATGATGCCGCACGACCTGATAAACGCTAAGCCCGTTTCCGCTGTTGTTAATGAATTCTTTAATTCCAGCCAGCTGTCTCAGTTTATGGATCAGACCAATCCCCTTTCTGAAATTACGCATAAAAGACGTCTGTCTGCATTAGGGCCGGGTGGTTTGACGAGGGAAAGGGCTGGATTCGAAGTCAGAGATGTTCATCCCACCCATTACGGTCGTATTTGTCCGATAGAAACCCCTGAAGGACCTAATATCGGATTGATTGTATCTCTCAGCACTTATGCAAGGGTTAACGAATTTGGTTTTATTGAAACGCCATATAGAATGGTAGAAAATGGCCGCGTTTCCGATGAGGTTCGTTTTGTAACTGCAATTGAAGAAGAAAACAAAATTATTGCTTCAGCAGACCGTCCTTTGAATAAGCAAGACAAATTTGTTGAGGAGTTGATATCAGTTAGGAAAGGCGGCAGT
>JBEKUA010000130.1:0-4270 GCA_049515495.1 Smithella sp.
TCATCATTTTTTCCGAGCCATTTACAAAAGGCTGGCCTGCCTGGCCCGGAGGATTATTGCTCAATGGTGTTATTGGCGGCGCGGGCTCCGTGCTCACTTTTCTACCGGTTTTACTGATCTTTTTTGCTATTATGGCCATTCTGGAAGATATAGGTTATATGGCGCGTGCCGCTTATGTGATGGATAAGATAATGCATCTTGTCGGCCTCCATGGAAAAAGCTTTATTCCCATGTGTCTGGGATTCGGCTGTAACGTGCCTGCTATTCTGGGAGCGAGGATTATTGAGACGAAGAAGGCAAGAATGATTACGCTGCTTTTAATTCCTTTTGTTCCCTGCACCGCCAGGCTGGCTGTACTGACATTGGTTTCCGCCGCCATCTTTGGTTCTAATGCCGTTTATGTTTCCTGGAGCATTCTGGCTCTGAATATCGCGATGATCGGACTCGTAGGAATGTTTGTCAATAAAACTCTCTGGAAACAGGACGCTCCTTTTATAATGGAACTGCCCATTTACCACACCCCCGATATAAAAACGATTATGATGGTCGTCTGGTCGCGAACATTATCATTTGTCCGTAAAGCGGGAACTATTATTCTGGCAGTTTCCCTCATTGTCTGGCTCTTGTCTTACTTTCCTACAGGCCATGTGGAAGAAAGTTTTCTGGCCTCATTTGGCAAAGTACTTCAACCGCTGGGCGTGCCGCTTGGTTTGGATTGGAAGATGATTACCGCGCTTTTAACAGGCCTGGTCGCTAAAGAAAATATCGTGGCTACACTGGGTGTTCTTTATTCCGTGGGAAGAAATGGATTGTCCCACACGCTGCCCGCTATAATGAGCCATGAATCGGCCGCGGCGTTCCTCGTGGTGATGATGCTCTTTATACCCTGTGCCGCGACTGTCGCCGTTTTGAAAAAAGAAATGAATAATAATAAATGGTTTTATACCACTATTGTCATGACACTGCTTATTTCCTACATTGGCGGGATTGCGGCGTATAATTTTGTCAGATGGCTTGGAATATGATTTAACTCCCAACTTAAAAGCGCTTATCTTTGTTGGCTGCGTCGTCGGCTTCTTCAACGTATCTATCATACGCATCAAATGTATATTAAAGCATACATAAAAATACCGCTGCAAAAGTTATATGATTTTAATATTTTATTTCTCTGGCAACCGGACGATAAAGGAAAAGATTGCGGCGGACAAAACTTGTTCTATGTTGAGGATCTTCCGATGAATTACAAACATAAGTTACTATAAGATCTTTTTGCCTGGAAAATTCAATATGCTCTTTTCCGGCATAACAAAAATTATTTTTATCGTACAGGGGGCTTTTAGGATCAACCTCGGGAATTGCTTCGCCCGGAGTTTTCGGTTCACTCCATGGACCTTCAAGCTTATCAGCGACCCGATACACAAACCTATTGCCTTTGTTTTGTGTCGTTAAGTAAACAGCAATCCATTTCTTATCGGCAACATGATATCTTACGCTAAATTCGGAAACACCGGCGTCAAAAACAATTTTTATCCCTGCGGGATCGATCTTGTTTTGCCATGTCCCGTCTTTTGTAAAATATTCAACAGCTCCCGCCGGATCATTAAGATTGCTTGCGGAAATACGGGCGATGATGTTACCGAAAACATTCACCTTGTCTTTGGAATAAGAGTAAACGGGATAAAAATAAACATAGTTCTTGTAGACAACGGAAGTTGCCGCAAAAGCCCTGATATCCGGTGGAATTGCCTGTGTTAAATCAATATAATCCAGATTCCACTTGTAAGGATCAGTCGCCGAGAAGTCTTTTATCCGGGCAAATTTGTATCCTGTAATCCTAAAATTGAAAAGCTCCCCTTCTTTGTCTGCCTCGGTAACTGTTATTAAAGGAATATATAACACATGATTAACGATGAAAGGATCCTCCGGCCAGAGCCACTCGTCTTCACCAAATGACGATACAAATTCTCTGTTTTTCTCTTTTAGATAGTATTGAATTTTAAATTCATTCTTGATGGAACAAGTTGATATTGCTAGCGTTGTTCCCGCTATAAAGTCCATATCAATGCGATCTTTTCTTCCCTTCTCACGGGAAACAAATGTATCTCCGAAAAGCCATAGCGTACGTTCCTGATCAAGTTTAATGGAGTAGGCACCGTCGCCGCCATACCAGCCATCCTTGTCGGGAAAAACCGGCAGGCACTGGCCTTGAGAAACTGCGACGGTATTCCTTTCGGAAAGAAAAGAAGAACAGGAACAAACGTTAAGGCTTAAAATGAATAAGAATATAAATAATGATTTTTTTGTCATACAATCTAAATTACAGTGTTTTTATGTTTTTAATCCATCTGTTTTACGGCTGTTCAAAAATGCTTAGACGCCAGGCGCTCGAAAAACCGTATCGCGAGGCGTATATTTAAATACGTTGAGCAGTGCGGTTTGCGGCGCAACGCAGCGGATGAGCGTTTTTCAACAGCCTATCACACCCCGTGATCAATAAGAATCTTAATTCCAATTGCAATTAAAACGATGCCACCGAATATTTCCACTTTTTTACCAAAGATTCCGGCCAGCGCCTTGCCAAATAACATTCCCGTGACTGTCATAAAAAAGCAAACTATACCAATGACTATCGCCGGATAAACAATAGGCACTTTTAATATGGAAAAGCTGAATCCAACTGCCAGCGCATCAATACTGGTCGCAATCGATAGAATAAGCAATGTCCATCCGTGGGTCTGATCAGCCTTTTCCTTATCGCTTTCTTTTTCAAACCCTTCCCAAATCATTTTTCCACCGACCAAAGCCAATAGTGCAAAAGCAATCCAATGATCAAATGACACCATGATTTCAACGACTGTCAGACCAGCCAACCAGCCGATAATGGGCATAGCAAACTGAAACAGGCCAAACGCCACGGACATCCGTAGTATCGGACCCCATGATCTCTTATCACTTTCGGCGCCGATACCGATCGCCACGGAAAAAGCGTCAACTCCTAATCCGACAGCCAGTATAAAAATCGTCACTAAACCCATATTAAATCATCATACTATTTTTTAGATGAGAATAAATCTTTTCTGCCAAAGTTTTACCAATTCCCTGAACTTTTTGCAATTCATCAACAGACGCCTTTTGTACTCGTTTGCTTGAACCAAAGTGCTTCAGCAATATTTTTTTGCGCGTCTCGCCAACGTCGGCAATATCATCAAGAATAGAAGCCATATCATCTTTTTGCTTTATCTGATGATGATAGCTCAATGCAAAGCGATGCGCTTCATCGCGCACCTGCTGCAGTATCCGTAACGCCTGCGGCCAGGCAGATAAATAAACCGCGTCTTTACGCCCCGGCAGATAAACACGATCTTCCGATTTTCCGTTTTTCTTCTTTATAATGCCTTTGCCGGAAAACACAGCGCGATCTTCTTTGGCCAGACCAACAACATCTATTTTAATTTTTAAGTCTTTCAACACTAACAGAGCCACATTGAGTTGTCCTTTTCCGCCGTCAACAACAACTAAATCCGGCAGGTTTTCTCCATGCGAAAACCTTCGGGAAAGTATCTCACACATCATCCCGTAATCGTCGGGTTCCGATAACGCCCTTATCCGGTAACGCCGGTAACTGTTTTTATCCGGTTCGCCCTCCTGAAAGACAACCATTGAACCCACGGCGTGCTTGCCGCCGATATTGGAGATATCATAGCATTCTATGCGCCGGGGCAATTTTGACAGCAATAATTTCTCCTGAAGAATCTGCAAAGCGGCTGCTTTTTGTTCTTCCTTTTTGTGTGACGCTTCCCAAAGATTGCTGGCATTGGCATTAGCCATATCCAGCAGAGCATTCTTTGTACCGATAGAGGGTATGGTCAACGCGACCTTCTTATGTTTCCTTTCCGTCAGCCACTCGATAATGACCTCTTCATCCGGCAAATGACAGGGAATAATAATTTCATCCGGAATAATCGCTTTGTCATCATAAAACTGGGTCAGGCATGATGAAACAATTTCAACCAGATCAAATTTCATTTTAACCGGCGCAAATGATTTGCTGCCCAGAAGTTTTCCTCCTCGCACAAACAAAATACAGAGCTGGTAATTATCATCCTGCGCGTATACACCAACCACATCCTGATCTTTCGTGCCGCCCCAATCAACATTTTGTTTTTCCAGCGCGTGTTCAAGAGATGCAATTCGATCGCGCAGACGCGCCGCTTCTTCATAATTAAGTTCCCCGGATGCTTCGTCCATCTGTTTCTTTAATTCGGAAATC
>JBEKUA010000131.1:0-4259 GCA_049515495.1 Smithella sp.
GGGGTTGCCCCTATTCGTGCATTTTTTGTTTAGGGCGCAAGATGGTCGGTTCCAAGGTTCGTAAAAGAAAATCAAATCTTGTTTTGGACGAAATTGAAGAGATCATTGGTTATGGTTTTGAACGCATTAATATCGCTGATGACCTTTTCACCGCCGATAAAGAACGTGTTCGCGAAATTTGTACCGGTATCAAGGAGCGTTCTTTAAAGTTCCCGTGGAGCGCCTTTGCCCGCGTGGATACAGTAAATCAGAAAATCTTTGATCTGATGGCCGAGGCAGGTTGCGACAGTGTCAGCTTCGGCGTGGAAACGGGCAATCCGGAGATGCTTAAACGAATAAGAAAAGGAATAAAACTGGAACAGGTCGAGGCGGCAGTTAAAATGTGCCAGAAAGCGGGCATGATAGCTCATGAGTCTTTTATTATTGGTTTACCCGGAGAAACAAAAGATACTTTAGAGGAAACGGAAAGGTTCGCCAAAAGAACAAAAGCCATGTACGGCTACCATTATCTGGCGCCGTTTCCCGGAACAACAGTATGGGAAAAAATTAAGGATTATGATCTGGAAATCTTAACCGAAGATTGGGATCGTTATGATGAAGAAATGGCAGCAGATTGGAATAAAATGTTCAAAAGATACCAGGACGGCACAGGTTCAACAGCAGATAATATGCATATTGAAGGTCACTGGCGCATGAATCTAACCTATCAGATATTAAAAGACAACCTCATCGAAAAATGCGGATTTATTGAAGTTGCTTCATTTAAGGGAACTAAGGACAGCGCCCTTGCGGAACTATGCCGGAAAATAATAGATTACACAGGCGCGGATTCAAAAGTGGTAACCGACACTATCACTGATTTCGCGGGCCGCGGTTATCTTAACGCGGATATTTCCGATAAGGGGTGTGTCTGGTCTTGGGCGTGATCCCGCTTTGATTTAGAAGGTATTCCTACTTGCGAATCAGTATTCCCAACGATTCAAACATCGGCATCACTTCGTAGAGCCCCGATTCCACCGCTTTTTGATAAACTAGATAAGGCGCTTGCCCGCCCTTTGCCGGATCGGGAAAAATATCGTGGAATAAAAGATAACCGCCGGGAATCAAATTATTTGCCCAGATATTATAGTCGTTCAAAACGGATTCGTAAGCGTGACTGCCGTCAATAAAAATCAGGCTAAGGGGTGTTTTCCATACGCTTCCTATTAGCGCCGAACGGCCGATAACGGGAATTACCACATCTTCCAGATCAAAATCGGCTATTGTTTTCCGGAATTGTTTGAGGGTATCTACTTTGCCTGTTTCTTCATCAAATAAATCGGGATCAAAATAGGCTTCTCCCGGCTGCTGTTCTTCCGAACCGGTGTGATGATCGATAGAAAAAAGAACAGTGGAGTTTTTCTTACAGGCCGTTCCAATATAAACGGATGACTTACCGCAGTAACTGCCGATTTCCAGACAAGGACCATTTTTGCCGGCTTTTAGGGCCAGTTTGTAAAGACAGTCCGCCTCACGTTCATCAAGAAATCCCTTAACCTTGTTTATGTTGTCTTTATTTATTTCCATGAAGAAATCCCTGAGAAATATTTTTGTTGTTTAAATAGCCCCACCTTAAATAAAAAGCAAGTATTGAAATTTAGCAACAGTTAAGCAAGTCAGGCCGAAAAAGACTTGGCTAAACCTGTTAAAAAAACGGCAATTGATTCTCGGAAACAATTGCCGTTTTGGAAAAATCCTATTTGTGATTATCGTTACGATAGCTACATAAATTCTTTATATATTTTCCATTCGTTTCCTATTTTTTTCAGTTCCAATGTCTTTTTACCTTTATATTTAAATATCGATGATTGGTAGTTTTGAGTAAATACTGCCTTTGCAGTATTTACGTCCGCCGAAATTTGCAAATGATCAATATTGATTTTTATATTTTTACTTTTTTTGTACACATCGGCTTTGGTGGATATCCATGCATCTAATTTCATTCCTTTTGATTGGAAATTTGTTTCATCATAACAACTGCGGTAAGTTTTCATATCGCCGGATCTCCAGCTTGCCAACCATTTTGTTATCAGAATCCGGACATCATTTTCAGGAATTGATTTTGTCTTATCCTGTTTGTCGTTTGTTTGAGCTAAATTCGAGCCAGTGGCAGGCGCGTCAACAGCTTCCGAAACAGCAACATCGGCAACAGCTGCTGAATCAGCAGCAGGAGTAGCGGCGGCAGCAGCAACAGGCGCAGGCGCGCCAACGGGTGCGGCAGAAGCAACAGGTGCAGGAGCGCCAACGGGTGCGGCAGAAGCAACAGGTGCTGTCATTTTCTTGCCTATTTTTTCTTCGAAGGCCTGTATGATTTCATTCCTGATATTGCCTGTGTCGGATTCTTTCTTCGCAGGGAAATATTTAATAAAATGTTCATAAGCATCCTTACGGGGATCTTTACTTATAGCCGTGGCGTAGTCCGCTAAAGATTTTCCGTATTGTTCTATGTCGTAATAAGCAAGGCCCCGGTTATACAAAGATAAAATGTCATTCGGATTTTTTTCTAAAGCCTTATTATAATCGGCGATAGCTTTCGGAAGATTGCCTTGAAGATGATAGATATACCCTCTATTGGAATAGAATCCGCCAAATTCAGGTTTTATTTCTATAGCTTTATTATAATCGGCAAGAGCCTGCAGAATGTCGCCCTGAGTTTGATAGGCACTTCCTCTATTGGAATAGGCTCCGGCAAAGGAGGGATTTATTTCTATCGCCTTATTGTAATCGGCTATAGCTTTCTGAAGATTGCCCTGTGCTTGATAGGCATTCCCGCGGTTGCAATAGGCTGCCGAATATTGAGGATTGATTCCAATGGCTTTGGTATAGCTTACGATGGCTTGAGAGAGATTTCCTTGTTTTTCATAGGCATTCCCAAGGTTATAATAAGCTTCTATAAATTCGGGATTAATTTCAACAGCCCTGTTATAGTCAGCAATCGCTTCAGAGAGGTTGCCCTGTTTTCCATAAGCCTTCCCACGGTTGTAATAGGCTTTAACATACTTTGAATATATTCTGATGGCGTTGGTATAATCTAAGATGGCTTGAGCAAGGTTTCCCTGTTTTTCAAAAGAGTTGCCGCGATTGTAATATTCTTCTGCCGTCCCTGCGGGAATGTCGGGAACAGTTTCAGCGAAAATTGATGGCGCGAATAATAAAAATATTAATGATAAGGTAAATAATGATATTTTCATAATTATTGCCTTTCTTTAAATTTTATTGATATTCTTTCAGTAGTTGAAGATAGAACAAAGATTATTTCTATTGTCAAGATAATTATTGCCGGATTTGCATAGTGTTGACGGGGGATTTTATTTGTCCTGTATATAATGTTCACTAATATGTAAAACTGAACAAATACCGTAAAAAAAATGTTAAAAATATAATTGCCAATGTGATTATTACGTTCACATAATTTCTATATATATTTTCCATTCGTCGCCTGTTTTTCTTAATTCCAATATCTTCCTGCCTTTACTTTTAAGTTTTGAAGAACTGTAATGTTGAATAAATACTGCCTTCGCGATATTTTCATCTACAGATATTTGCAAATTATCTATGCGAATACGTATATTTTTATCATTTTGGTGGACATCGGATTTATGAGTTATCCATGCATCTAAATTCATTTCTTTCGACTGGAAGTCTGACGCATAACAATCGCGATAAGTTTTCATATCGCCCGATTCCCAACTGGTTAGCCATTTAGTTATCAAATTCCGTATATCTTTTGAGGCGGTATTTTTTGTTCCTTTTTGTTCGCTGTTCACTACAGCAAGGTTCATACCGGTGATATGGGGTGGTGTCGCGTCATCAACGACATACCATTTGTTGTTAACTTTTTCTAAAATCAGTTTATTATAAAATCCCTGAAAATTATTGTCGTTGACTGCAAAGATTTGATCAAAGATAATAACGGCATTATTATCTTCCTGTAAAATGGATATATCCCGTGGCTGTAAAACAAAATGATTATTTATAAATCTCAATTGCTTGATTTTATTATAGAGTTCTTCGCGTCTCTTGCCCTTAATTTCCGAGCCTTGCATATATAAGGAATCAATCTTTTTAATGTCTTTTTCGGTAAAAGCCTTATTCCATGATATTAAAATTTTTTCTAATTCATTTTTTGAAGGAAGAACATAATTTTGGGGAACCCATTTTATAGACTCGGAAATAATTACAGGTGTTCTGTTTAAATAGATAAAATTGGCAAGTCGCTT
>JBEKUA010000132.1:0-4242 GCA_049515495.1 Smithella sp.
GGCTACTTCAATATCCACCACGCCGTTTTGAGTTTGCACGTCTATCGGGCCAATATCTTCCGATTTAAAAATGCCTAAGCCGCCGCCTTCAATCATTACCGGGCCGCCCATGCCGATATTGGAATTTCCGGTCGCGATAATAACATCGCAGCAGCCAAGCAGGGCGGCATTGCCGGCGAAGCATGGTCCTGATACGACGCCGACTAACGGGACCCTGCCGCTTAGTTTTGCGAACGCTCCAAAGGTGGATAAATCGAGTCCTGCCACCATTGTGCCGAAAGCATCCACATCACCAGGCCTTCCGCCGCCGCCTTCCGCGAATAAAACCAGAGGCAGGCGCTGCTCAAAAGCAAGTTTCAGCATCCGATCCATTTTTTTGTGATTAAAAAACCCCTGTGTGCCGGCCAGAACGGTATAATCATAGGCCATCAACATACAGCGTGACTTGTCATCTTTGAAAAAAGAACCGTTTACTGATCCGATGCCCGCAATCAGTCCGTCAGCGGGCGTTTTTCTGATAAGATCTTCTTCTGGTCGCCTTCCACGTTGCGCGGCAATCGCCAGAGCTCCATATTCAATAAAACTTCCGGTGTCACAGAAATCCTTAACGTTGGCGCGTGCCATGCGCTGTTTTTTTTGCTGACGTTTCGCCACCGCTTCAGGGCGCTTCTCATCAAGCCCGAAAGAATGCCGCTTAATCATCTCGGCCAGTTCCGGACGTATCGTATTAGTATCTGTTTCCTTTTTTACAAAAGAAGCGCTATTATCCGTTGCCCCTTCATTGTCTTTTATCGTCTTCATTTGCCGCGTGCTCCTTTGTTTCCTCTAAACATATTTATGAGAAATTCATACAACAATTATATACGTATTTCAAAGGATAAATTCAGCGCATATTTCTTTCTACTGTCATTGCCTGGCTTGGAGACTGTGTCGCAATAGCTGTTTGTCATTGCGAAACGGCTCTCAGCCGTTGTGGCAATCTAATGTTTTTGTTATTGCGACGAGTCCGCATCTGCGAATAATGAAACAATCTATCTTTTTAAACAGTCAATTGTGAAAGGTTTTTTCTTGCATTGTTTTTGAAAAGTTGTAATGTTTTTTACAGTAAAAAAATAAATTTCTACCGGAAACAGAAAAACTTTTCTCATTTTGGAATTGACGGATGAATCGAGCTTACTATTCTGCAACCATTAAAGATTTTCTCAATACTTCTACTGAAGAAATATTTCAAAAAATAGCGCTAAAGAACGAATTTCCCTTAGAACAAACCCAAAGAGATGCATGGCTGGCAGAAATCATAATTTTGAAAGAAGTTTTGACTGCTCATAAAGGATCAATATATTTTGAATATTCTATTCCTCGCATGGGGCAACGAATTGATGTGGTGCTTCTAATTGAGTCAGTTATTTTTATCCTTGAATTCAAAATAGGTGAAAAAGAATACAATGCCAATGCATTAGATCAAGTTATGGACTATGCTTTAGATTTAAAGAATTTTCACGAATCAAGCCATGAACAATTTATTGCACCCATTCTCATTGCTACAAAAGCGAAAAATATTGTTACTTCGATAGATTTAACATTACAGAACGATAAACTACTCATTCCAATAAAGAGCAATGTTGCTTTGCTTGGGCAAGTGATTAAAGAAGTATTACTTCTGAGCGCAGGAAATGAAATTAACATGCAGCAATGGGAGCAAGGACGATATTGTCCAACCCCAACAATCATCGAAGCAGCGATGGCCCTTTACAACAATCATTCTGTTGAGGACATCTCACGCAGAGATGCCAGCGACATAAATCTCACTCAAACGTCGGATGCAGTATCTGCCATTATTCGTTCATCAAAAGATAATTCCCGTAAATCCATTTGTTTTGTCACTGGTGTGCCCGGCGCTGGAAAAACATTGGTCGGACTCCATATAGCAACTACGCATATTGACAAATCCAGCGATCTCTATAGCGTTTTTCTTTCTGGTAATGGACCTCTTGTAGCAATTTTACGCGAAGCATTGGCGCGTGATAAAGTTAAACGAGAAAAAGCCAAAGGATATAAAATCAAAAAAGGCGTGGCGATGAGTGAGGTTAAGATGTTTATCCAGAATGTACACAATTTCCGCGATGAATGTCTTGTTGATTTAACATCACCCCCAATCGAGCATGTTGCTCTATTTGACGAAGCTCAGCGCGCTTGGAATTTAGAACAAACATCGAATTTTATGAGCAGAAAAAAGAATCGGCATCATTTCAATCAATCTGAGCCGGAATTTCTTA
Source organism: Smithella sp. (assembly GCA_049515495.1). Lineage (GTDB taxonomy): Bacteria > Desulfobacterota > Syntrophia > Syntrophales > Smithellaceae > Smithella. Next base: position 2,277 of record JBEKUA010000132.1, read on the forward strand.
TATCATGCCTAAATAGACATAAAGATTGGGCTGTAGTCGTTTGCTTGGTAGGAGGTGGTCAGGAAATAAATACTGGTGAAGCAGGAATCAGTGAATGGATTCAATCACTAGAACGCTCATTTGCTGATTGGGATATTTATATTTCTGATAGGCTAGCCGATAGCGAATATCGTGCAGAAGAGACTTTGAAAAAAATAGAATCTCACCGCAATGTTAAGTATAACGAATCATTACATCTTGCTGTTTCAATGCGCTCTTTCCGCGCCGAACATGTTTCTTTGCTTGTGAAACAATTGCTCGATCGTACGAAGAATGACGCAAGAAACACCCTTAAAAAAGTAAAAGAAAAATATCCTATTGTAATCACACGTGATCTTGACAAAGCAAGAAAATGGCTGAAGCAACAAGCACGTGGTACGGAGCGGTATGGCATTGTTGTTTCATCGCAGGCTGAGCGATTAAAACCCCATGGGATATTTGTTAAATCACCTATGAATCCTGTTAATTGGTTCCTTGAAGGGAAGAATGATGTTCGCTCTTCATATTATCTAGAGGATGTAGCTACTGAATTTGATGTGCAAGGGCTAGAACTTGATTGGGTATGCGTAACTTGGGATGCTGATTTCAGATACTCAGAAAAAGGTTGGGAACATTGGTCGTTCATTGGGACTAAATGGAAGCATATTAACAAAGAGGAGCGGCAAAACTATCAGAAGAATGCTTATCGTGTACTTCTAACACGTGCTCGTCAAGGTATGGTAATTGTTGTTCCTCCAGGTGATATAGAGGATTATACCAGACAACCAAAGTTTTACGATCCCACTTTTGAGTATCTAAAAGATATAGGCTTTAAAGTGATTTGAAATAAAAGACACAATAGGACAAGTATCTAATATTATTTTTCTGGATTCCCGATCAGGTCTGAAATGATAGTGGTTGGGGCTAATTAATTACTTCTCCGAACAGGTCATAAACATCTGCGGCTAATATTTTGCATGTCACAATTTCACCGATTCGGGATTTAGATTTTTTAATGTAAGTTAATCCGTCTATTTCCGGCGCCTGTCTGCGGCATCTGCCTATGTACATATAATCATCCCGGTCACTTTTCCCTTCGATGAGCACTTCCTGAATCGATCCGACCATGGTCTTATTGATGGCGTTAGAAATTGCCGCCTGCTCATTCATAATTATTTCACGGCGGCGTTCTTTTTCCTTTTCGGATACATGCGATTTGAAATTCGCGGCAATGGTGTCATCTTCTTTAGAATAAATAAAGACGCCGAGATGGTCAAACTTTGTTTCGTTCACGAAATCAAGCAGCCTGTTAAATCTTGTCGGCGTCTCACCTGGAAATCCGACAATCAGCGATGTTCTCAGGGCGACGCCGGGAATTATCTGGCGAGCCTGAGCAATGATGTTTTTGATTTTAGCGCTGGTAACTTTGCGGTTCATTGCTTTTAGAATATCATCGTCAATATGCTGGATGGGCAGATCAATATAGCGGCAGATTTTTTCATTGGCGGCAATAGTTTTCAGTAAATCCGGGGTGACGCGCGCCGGATGGGCGTAAAGCAGCCGTATCCATTTCAAACCTTTAATTTTCGCCATATCGTTTAACAGAGCAGATAATTGCGGCCGGCCGGTTAAATCCCTGCCGTAAGCTGTAGTGTCTTGAGCAGTGATAATTATTTCTTTTATTCCCCTGGCGGCCAGAATTTCTGCCTCTTTAAGAATATCATCCGGTTTTCGGCTGCGTACCGGGCCGCGAATAGAAGGTATAACACAGTAGGTACAGTAATTTGAACAGCCGTCGGAAATTTTTAAATATGCACTTACGGCTGTTGATGATAAAAGCCGCGGGTGTTGATGATTCATTAAAAAATCCGGTTTGGTGATTACTGCGGACCTTTTAAATTTTTCCTGATTTAATTTATGGATGTGATTGACTATGTCGCCGACTTGT
>JBEKUA010000133.1:0-4199 GCA_049515495.1 Smithella sp.
TGCTCAAGCCGTATTTAAAAGAGAACCGCAGTCCGCCGCAGACGCATTTTCGACAGAAGCAAAGCCGTCGGAACTCACACACTGGCCGATTCAAATGCACCTTATAAATCCGGCGGCTGATTTTTTTCATGGAAAAGATATGGTGCTTGCAGCTGATTGCACAGCCTTTGCGCTTGGTGATTTTCATGCAAGATTCATGAAGGGAAAAATCCTGGCGATTGCCTGTCCGAAACTGGACGAAGGACAGGAAGAATATATAGAAAAAATCCGCCGGATGGCGGATGAGGCCGAAATAAATACACTGACTGTTATCATCATGCAGGTTCCCTGCTGCCGCGGCCTGATACAGATTGCCCAGGCAGGCCTTAATAAGGCAACAAGAAAAGTGCCGCTCAAAGCCGTGACCGTCGGCATCAAAGGAGAGATACTCTCGGAAGAATGGATTTAGTAAAGCATCTCTTTAATAATCAAATAAACTTTATTGTCTTTTTTACACAAAACACTATATTTTTACTTTAAATAAAAAAACACACTTCTGGCTTTAAAAATGTTATAAGAATATTATAAAAAATAAAAACTGCTTATTGGTATCATACGAAAATTCAACGATTTTATATCTATTCTCATTTCTCTTTACCGTTATAAAAAGCACAAAAGGATAAATAGATGGGGGAAAATACCGCTTCGAAAATCAGCACTCAGCAATTTATGCGGGTATTAATGATTGATGATTCGGAAAATGATGTATTGCTTATAGTCCGTGAACTTAAAAAAGGCGGATACAATCCGGTATATGAACGGGTAGAGACCGCCGTTGCAATGAAAAAAGCCCTTAAAGAAAAGCAGTGGGACATTATTCTTTGCGATTATAAAATGCCTAATTTTAACGCTTTCTCAGCCATTGCTATATTGAAGAGGGCAAATATCAATGCCCCTCTTATTCTTATATCGGGAGCTATTGGTGAAGAAACAGCCCTTGAGTGTATGCGTTTGGGCGCTCAGGATTACATCATGAAGGCTAACTTTTCCCGTCTATGCCCGACCATAGCCAGAGAATTAGAAGAGACAGAAGTTAGAAACAAGAAAAAGCGGGCGGAAGAAGCGCTGCATCATAGCGAGGAAAAACATCGAGCCATTCTGGAAAATATCGAAGAAGGCTATTACGAAATAGACCCTAAGGGTAATTTCATTTTTTTCAATGACTCAATGTGCCGAATCCTTGGATATACTCAGGAAGAAATGATGGGCGCCAACAGCCGTCAGTTTACAGATAAAGAAAACGCAAGAAAACTTTTTAAAACATTTAATGAGGTCTATAAAACAGGGAAACCTGCCAAAGGATTCGATTGGCTGGTTAAAAGAAAAGATGGAACTCAAAGATATATTGAAGCATCGGTGTCACTGCTAAAAGATTCATCAGATAAACCGGCAGGATTTAGAGGAATTGCACGTGACATGACCGAACGTAAACTCATGGAAGATAAATTGCACCAGGAGGAACAGCGCTTTAGGGCTTTCATAGAGCACTCCTCCGACTTAATTGTTGTCGTTGATCTGACGGGCACCATCATTTACATAAATCCTGCCGTGGAGCATGTTCTGGGATTCAAACCTGAAGAAAGAATCGGCCGCAAAGGATTTGAGCTTATTCATCCGGATGACCATAAGTTTTTAGTTGATTCGTTCACTACTTTAATCTCAAATATAACCCCCCTTGTCGTAAGAGGTGAAACACATCTTCGTCATAAGAACGGAACCTACCGCACTTTGGAAGCTGTAGGAAGCAACTGGATAAGCAACAATGCTGTTCAAGGTATAGTTCTCAACTACCGTGACATCACCGAGAGCAAACGTACGGGAAGAACTTTGAAAGAGAATGAGAATCGTTTGCGAGGCATTACCCAAAACTTGCCGGGAATTATTTTTCAATTCTATGCAAAAGACAACAATGAATTTGGAATGAGTTACGTCAGTGAACGCCTGAAGGAATTTCTGGGAATAAAGGCAAAAGGAGAAGATCCGTTCCCCTTATTCCTTTCTCATGTCCATGAGGAAGACAGGAACAGATTTCTGACCTCAATTAAAACAGCGATGGAAACAGGAAATTCCTGGAATTTTGAAGGCCGGGTCGCCATACAATCGGGCGAAACTATCTGGTTTCAAGGACTGGCCACACCGACGCGCCAAAAAGATAAAGTGGTTTTTGACGGAATTTTGCTGGACATTACCGAGCGTAAACAGGCCGAAGAAAAATTTCATAAAATATTCATGACATCCCCGGACTGTATAGCAATTACACGTATGAAGGATGGACTCATCATTGATGTGAACATGGGCTTTGAGGAGATTACAAGATGGAAGAGAAGCAGTGCCACAGGACAAACCTCTTATGGAATCAATTTCTGGAGTAATACAGCCGACAGGGATTTCATGGTCAACGAATTGGCGTCCGGCAGAGATATCCTGCATCGTGAGTTTGAATTCCGGCGAAGTGACGGCTCTGTGCGTGCCGGTATCTATTCTGCCCGATCTATAAACATCGATGGTGAAACATGTCTCATTTTTATCCTGCAGGACGTCACCGAGCACAAGCGAATGGATGCAGAACTTCAACACACTCTTGACAGCCTCAGAAAAGCCTTTGGCACGACCATTCAGGTCATGATATCCGCTATAGAAATGAGAGATCCCTATACGGCCGGCCACCAGAAAAGGTGCGCGGATATTGCCAGAGCCATTGCCGCGGAGATGGGATTCACGCAGGAGAAAATTGATGGAATCCGCATGGTAGGCACTATCCATGACATCGGAAAATTATCCACACCTGCCGAGATATTGACCAAGCCTACAAAACTGACAAGAATAGAATTTTCCCTGATTAAAGAACACTCCGTAAGTGGATACAATATGTTGAAGGATATAGAATCCCCCTGGCCATTGGCAGAAATAATTTACCAGCATCACGAACGAATGAATGGCTCCGGTTATCCAAGAAAACTAAAAGGAGATGAGATTCTTATCGAGGCCCGCATCATGGCCGTGGCGGACGTTGTGGAGGCCATGTCTTCTCATCGTCCTTATCGTGCGGCGTTGGGTATTGAAGCGGCTCTTGAAGAGATCGAGAAAAACAAGGGAACTCTTTACGACAATGCCGTTGTCGATGCCTGCCTGAGTTTATTCCGGGAGAAGGGCTACAAACTTCCCTGAGATGAAAATTGCAAAATGGTTGGCATTACAGGCAGCAAAAGTGATTTAGATCCTATTGACAATATCTTATCAAATCAAAACACTTACTACAACGGAATGAATTTGTTTTTGTCTGTTTGTTCTAAAAAAAATCACACTTCTTGGTCCAAAGGTGGTATAAAGGCGCCGTAAAATAACTATTTAAATTTCAGGAGGGATATTGTGGTTGAAACCCGCAGGATAAAAGGTCTTTTGGCGAAAAAAATTGTTGTTCTGGACGGTGCCATGGGCACGGAACTGCAAAAGATGGGAATGCCTGGCGGCGTTTGTCCTGAACAGTGGTGTCTCGATAATCCGCAAAATATCCGTGAATTGTACTCATCCTATCAAAAAGCGGGAGCGCAGATAGTCTATACCTGCACATTTGGCGCCAATCGTTTTAAATTAAAACAACACGGCATAAAAGAAAGTTCCTATCAAATTAACTATGAACTGGCGCGTCTGGCCAAGCTTGCGGTTGGTAAAAAAACTATGGTTGCCGGAGATATAGGCCCGACCGGTTTATTTATCGAACCGTTCGGCACATTGGTTTTTGAAGAAGCCGTGGATGCATTTAAAGAACAAGCGCGCGGTTTGATTGACGGCGGCTGCGATCTGATAGTTATTGAAACCATGATTGACATTCAGGAAGCTCGCGCTGCGCTGCTGGCGGTCAAAGAAATTAAAGATATTTTTACTATTGTTTCCATGACATATGAAAAAGACGGTCATACTCTTAACGGCACTGATCCGGTAACCGCTCTTATCACTTTACAGAGTCTTGGCGCAAATGCCGTGGGCTGTAATTGTTCAACCGGTCCTGAAAAAATGGTGGATTTCATCGCAGCCATGAAACCATACGCTACCGTGCCGCTGGTGGCAAAACCCAATGCCGGAGTTCCGCGCCTCGAAGGCGGGGAGACCATATTTGAGATGGATGCGCAAACGTTTGCGTCCTTCGGACGCAATCTTGC
>JBEKUA010000134.1:0-4197 GCA_049515495.1 Smithella sp.
TCCATCAGATTTACCCGGGTATGCAATCGCCCGGCCGTATCCACGATAACAACGCCGGTGAAACCTGCTTTAATTTTTGCCATAGCGTCAAAAACCACTGCTGCAGGATCGGCATTCATTTTTTGTTTAACAACCGGCACACCCACGCGTGAGCCCCAAACTTCCAACTGTTCGACAGCCGCCGCCCGGAAAGTATCGGCGGCAACCAGCATAATCTCGTGGCCGTTACTTTTCAGTAAATTGGCTAATTTGCCAATGGTGGTCGTTTTGCCACTGCCATTTACCCCGACTGCCATAATAATAAAGGGCTTCCCTTTGGGAATGGTCATGGGCTTGTCCATCTTTTGTAAAATAACAGTCATCCGCTCCTGTAAAACATTTTTTATTTCCTGAACGTTTTTCAGTTCATTACGGTTGACTCGCTGTTTGACATCATCAATTAAATCGTAAGTAAATTGTGGGCCCATATCCGCCGAAATGAGAAGCTCTTCGAGTTCGTCAAAAAGCTCTTTGTCTATGACCCTTTTACCGAAAATAAGATTATCCAGATTTTTCGTCAAAGCATCTCGCGTTTTGGTCAGCCCTGTTTTTAATTTTTCAAAAATACTCATCTTTCCCATAACAACACCTTTCCTGTATGATGATTAATTAATAACTATTTTTTACAAAGAAGTAAAGATTTCTATTATGCCATTTCTAAACCAAAGATGATATTGAGGCGGTTAGGATTAAGGCAACGAAGCGTATTTATATACGTTCTCGAAGCCGACAACAACACCAACAAAAATATCGCTTTGATTTAGGAATGGAATCAATTGAGATTGACGGAAACCAACGTTGATATCCCCTGTTTTTGCATGGTCACGCCAAAAAGTGTATCGGCAACTTCCATTGTGCTCTTATTGTGCGTAATCATGACAACCTGAGATTTTTGGGCGACATCCTTAATCAACCGGTTAAAGAGATTGGTGTTGGCGTCATCCAAAGCAGCGTCAACTTCGTCTAAAATCAAAAATGGCGATGGACGGTACTTCAAAATGGCAAAAATCAGAGCGACGGCAACCAGCGATTTTTCACCGCCGGAAAGCAAATTAACATTTTGCCTTCTTTTGCCGGGAACCTGGATATCAATATCCACTCCTGTTTCCAGCAAGTCATTTTCATCTGTCAGCAGCAGTTCACCGCGGCCTCCCGGAAATATCTGCGCGAACACTTCTTTAAAACAGCTGTTGACGGCTTCAAAGGTTTCGGCAAATCGTGCGCGGGATATTTTATTAATACGTGTAATCGTCCTTTGCAGAACATTGAGAGAAGAGCTTAAATCGGCTACTTGCTCTGATAAAAAGCTGTAACGCTTATCGAGCTCTTCATATTCATTAAGGGCAAGCAAATTCACCTCACCGAATTCATCTATCATTTGTTTATTTTTTTCCAATAAGGCGATAAGTTCAACCAGCTTTTCTTCTTCAATCTTTTCAAATCCCGAAGTCATGCATTCCAGATCAACATCGTATTTTTCGGCAATTACCTTTTTCAGATTTTCGCTATTTAAGGCCACTTCCCTGCACTGAATTTCCATTTCATTTATCTGCTGACGGAATTCATCAAGTTTCTTTTTTATTTCCCTGATTTCATTTTCTTTTATTTTCAGTTGCGCGTCTTCACGATTTTGTTCCGCTTTCTTTTCCGCCAGAATCGTTTCCTGCGCCGCGAAGTCCTGATAAAGTTCTTTTAGCAATCCCTGCTCATTTTCGATTGATTGAGTTAATTCAATAATCTGTGTTTCGCACGAAACAATCTCCTCGCCCTTAATGTTATTCTCAGTGGCAATGGCACTGAGATCATTTTGTAATCGTGATATTGTCCGCAGGTCAGCTTCTTTTTTTTCTTCCAGAGAAGCCATTTCTATTTTCTTACCCGTTAAATAACGTTCCTGTTCATCAATTTCCGCACGGGACTGTTCTCTCTTGCCGTTAAAGATGGAAATGACTTCATTGATTTCTTTTTCCTCTTCATCCTTGCGTAAAATATCGGCGTTAAATATTTGCGATTTTCCTTCAGCTTCGGATTTTTCCGCATTAAGATTTTGCCGGTTAAATTCCAAAACGGCGATCCTCTGTTTTAACCTGTTCGTCTCGGCTTCAAACCGTTCGTGATCCTTTTTTCTGCCATTAACGGCAATTTCCAGCGAATGAATATCCGTTTTTATTTGACTGAGTTCTTCCTCCCATCGTAAAATAGCGGAAACAAGATTATTTTTTTGACTTGTTTTTACTTCCAGATCCGCTACCAGCGCCGATACATCTATTTCCAATTCACCAATTTCTCTTTTTGTCGCCAGAAGGCTTTTCTCTACCGCAGAACCGCTACCGCCGGTCAATACACCATGCGGACTGATGATATCTCCCACCGGTGTGACAAAAGTGCCACGAAAACCATTTTTCTTCCACAGAGTAATGCCGTTTTCAATTGTTGGTATCAGCAAAACGTCGCCCAACAGACAATCGGCAATTTGTTTAAAATCTTCATGGACTTTAATTTTCTGCAATAGAGGTTGAGCTTCATGGAGGTGTTCGTCACTGTATGTTTTCGCGTTATTATTTCTCAAATCTACCGAGACAAAACTGCCCCTGCCCAACTGGTAGTTTTTTAAATAATCAATCGCGCGCACGCCGTCTTCCTGACTTTTAACCACCACATACTGTAATTTCTCTCCCAAAACAGCTTCCACAGCTGCTTCATATTCGCGTGGTACACTTATATGATCGGCCACAACTCCGTAAAATTTATCGCTGTGTTCCTTATTTTCGATTATTTTTTTGACACCTTCATTACACCACTTAGAAGCTTCCTGAAATTCTTTCAGGGAAATTAACCGGGAAGACTTGACGCTGTTTTCTTCCTTGATTTTAGCCACATCTTCTTCGTTTAGCTGTAAATCTGATTTAGACCGCTCAAGCTCGTATGAAGCTATCGCTTTTTTTTCTTCCAGTTTAATGATTTGGACTTCATCCTGATTTAATGCTTCATTTACCATCTCCAGTTTGCTTACTAAATCAGCAAACATCTTTTTATCTTCATCCAGTTCGCGTGTTTCTCTTTCCTCGCGCTTTATTAAATCCTCAATATTTTTGCTCAGACTGGAAACCATATTTTTAAGCTTGGCTTTTTCTGTCACGATATCAATATATAAAATCTTCTTTTCTTCCAATTGATTAGTTACTTCTTTATTGGCATTGATAAGTTCTTGAACTTTTTGCTGACCTTCTTCATGCTCAGCTTTAAGAGCGGTGATTTTATTTTCGGCCTGGGCCGCACTTTTTTGCAGATTTTCAATTTCGGCAATTAAATCGTCTTTCTTTGTCTGCAACAACTGAATTTCCGCTAAATCTTTTTGCTTGCGTTCGGAAGTGTCAATGATCTGGCGGCGGGCAAATTCGATGCTTTTCTCTTTAATACTTATAGTGTTTTTAATCTCGTAGAGATCATGCTGACTTCTGGCTATTAACTCCTCATTTTCCAAAAGCTTCACTTTAAGCTCATCTATTGCTGATTCTTTAGCCTCAATATTCGCGTGTATAACGGCATCCTGATTTTGCAGATCCGCGCGCTCGGCCTGCAGCGAAGATCCTTTTTCGGCAAGTTCAATATAGCTTTGCAGGGCAATCGTTAATTCCGTTTCTTTGCTTTGTTGCTTTATGTTTTTATACTGTTCTGCTCTCTTGGCCTGCCTGGAAATTGCATTGAGCTGGGATTTCACTTCCTTAAGAATGTCGTTGAGCCGAACCATGTTTTGCTTTGTCGCTTCCATTTTACGGACAGCGGCATCCTTCCGGCTTTTGTATTTGGATACACCGGCGGCATCTTCTATAAACAATCTTCTATCTTCCGGTTTGGCTTCGACAAGATTGGACACATGTCCCTGTTCGACCAGAGAATAAGTTCTGGCGCCGACACCGGTGCCCATGAAGAATTCTTTAACATCAAGAAGACGGCAGGGAACCCTGTTGATATAGTATTCGCTTTCACCCTCAAGAACAACCTTACGGGAAATGGATATTTCATTCAAATCGGAATAAGCGCCGGGGAAACTGTTTCCGTTGGCAATTAGAGTCATCGTAATTTCCGCCATACTTACAGGCGCGGAATCCTGACTGCCGTTGAAAACAACATCATCCATCTTTTTACCGCGCAGAG
>JBEKUA010000135.1:0-4176 GCA_049515495.1 Smithella sp.
TTTTTAAGAGTTATTTCTGAATATATCATCGTTGACATTATGTTTTTAAATATATTTTCCAGCTTGAAATTGCAAGATACATTATACTATAAGCGTTAAGAAGTAGCATTGTAATCTTAAAGAGTCAGGGAGTTTAAATAATGTACGCTGTAATAATGGCCGGTGGAAGGGGCGCAAGATTCTGGCCCCGCAGCAGAGAAAAAAAGCCTAAACACTTATTGGATATACTAAGCGAGAAAACTATCATACAGGAAACTGTTGACCGGATAAAACAGCTGATCCCTCCTGACAATATTCTGGTTGTAACGGGAAAAAAACATGCCGGCGCTTTAATGAAACAGCTTCCGGAAATTCCATCGCGAAACATTATTATTGAACCGGAAGGAAAAAACACAGCGGCCTGCATCGGACTTGCCGCACTGCATATTTGCAAAATGGTTCCCGACGATATCATGGTCGTCTTGCCCTCCGATCATGCCATTAATGATTCTCAAAAATTTATTGATATTATTGATGCGGCCGCAAAAGTTGCCGCCCGGGAAGATGGACTGGTAACAATCGGCATCAAACCTTCCAGCATTCAAACGGGTTTTGGATACATTGAACAGGCAGATTCCTTTAAGTACATAGCCGGTGAAGAAGTCTTTCACGTAAAATCTATCCGCGAAAAACCTGATTTTCAGCAAGCGAAAGAATTTGTTCAAAGCGGTAACTTCTATTGGAATAGCGGAATGTTTATATGGAAGGCCTCGATTATATTAAAACAAATCGGCCGCTTTCTACCGGATTTATACACGGGATTGATGAGAATAAATGAGGCGCTCGGTTCGCCCCGGGAAGCGGTGATCGTGCCTCGTGTTTACAAAAAGCTTGCATCCATTTCTATTGACTATGGTGTTATGGAAAAGGCGGATAACGTTTTTATGATTCAGGGAGATTTCGGTTGGAGTGATGTCGGAAGCTGGGATGCCCTTTGGGAAATATCGCCAAAAGACATTAAAGATAATGTGGCGCTTAGTGGCAGTCAGGCAATTCTTGAAGATTCAGAAGGCTCTCTTATTTATAACCCGCGGAAGTTAACAGCATTGGTAGGGGTAAAAGATTTAATAATAGTTGAAACAAAAGATGCTTTACTTATATGTAAAAAAGGCCGCTCCCAGGATGTCAAAAAAATTGTGGATAAACTGGATTCGGGAAAAATAAAGAAATATCTCTAATATTTATTTCACATAAACCGGTTTCCCGTTTATTTTATTTCCTCCTTTTTCGAGTTTGCTGATAATTGTATCAAGGGCGGTGATTTTGTCATCAAAAGTTACTGTTAACAAATCCTTGTTCCCGAATTGATATTTTTTTACACCCTTGGTTTCTTTCAGGATAGCACCTATCCTGTGTGAAGCGCCTCAAGCGGCGCAACCGGGGACGGTTAACTGAACAATTCTTTCCTCAGCCACAGCCACGCTTAAAAAAGCCGCAAGTATTGTTAAAATTATAAATGTAAAAAATGTTTTTTTCATCATCCACTCCATGAATGCTTTTTGTTTTATATTAACGACAATTTTTGTCGAAATGCAATTATAATTTACAATTGACAGGCATCATTAAATTTGTGATAGACAACAATAATATTGTCGAAAAGATATAAGAAACTATGTCTATTACTTCCAAAGCTTTATTTATTCTGGCATCCGAGTCGCCGCGCAGGCGGGATATTCTTGAATCCGTCGGTTTGAAATTCAAAATAGTTCCGGCTTATGTCAATGAAGATTATCTTCCCGGAGAGAGTCCGCAGGAGCATGTAAAAAGGCTCGCGCGTGATAAGGCGATGGTTATTGCCTCAAGATATCCCGAAGCGTGGGTGCTGGGCGCCGATACAATTGTCGTAATTGATGGGATTATCTTAGGCAAACCTAAAAACAAAGCACAGGCAAAGAAGATGCTGCAAAGGCTCAGCGGTCGTGAACATAAGGTCTTTACAGGTTTTTCCATTACCAGTATTGCTTCCAAAGTTTTCCAGACTAAAGTTATTCAATCTGCCGTGAAGTTTAAAACGATAAGTCCTGAAGAATTGGACTGGTATCTTGCTTGTGATGAACCATATGATAAAGCTGGCGGATATGCTATACAGGGAATGGGCGCCTATTTTATCCAATCGATTCGCGGATCTTATACAAACGTGATCGGATTGCCGCTTTGCGAAGTATTGGAAACATTAAAAATATTTAACGCAATCCATTTTCAATAAATTCCGCAAAAAAGTTTTTGATCTTGAAACGGAATTTATCCAACGGGACTTTCTGACGGAGCAAGCTTTATATGGAAGCAGATATTACCGCTAATATAAATAAAATTAAACAACGGATAGCCGCAGCTGCAGCAAGATGCAATCGCGCTCCCGATTCCATTAAACTTTTAGCAGTGACCAAAACAGTCCCCCTTCCTGCCATCGAACAGGCAATTGAAGCGGGCATAACGGCGCTGGGAGAAAATTATGTTCAGGAAGCAAAAGAAAAAATTGCCGTTATCGGAGGGCGCGTTTCGTGGCACATGATCGGACACCTTCAAACCAATAAAGCAAAATATACCGTAAATCTCTTTGATTACATCCACTCCGTAGATCGTCTGGAACTGGCTGCGGAAATAAACAAAAGAGCTCGCCTGATCAACCGTAAAATAAACATTTTAATTGAAATCAATGTAAGTGGTGAAAAAACAAAAAATGGCATAACGGTGTCTGAAGCTATTGAATTAATTAAAAATGTCTCCATGCTGGATTGCGTTTCGGTGAAAGGATTAATGACAATGGCGCCGTATTCCACCAATCCCGAAAATTCCCGCCCGTATTTTTCCGAACTTAGAAATCTTCGCAACAAAATCATAAGCGAGGGAATCACCAATATTCAGATGGAAGAGCTTTCCATGGGCATGACCGATGATTTTGAAATCGCTATTGAAGAAGGCGCAACAATTGTACGTATCGGCAGAGCAATTTTCGGACAGAGGAAATAATAAAAGAAGTTAATCTGGAAAGCACATGGTAATTGTTTCTTAATTTTCAATTCAATTGATGCTGTCTTTAGCGGTTCTTTTATAAATCTTTAAGCAGGCGTCCACAACGCAAGGATCATATGTTACTCCTCTGAATTTTGTTATTTCTTCAATCGCTGCGTCAACCCCTAAAGCCGGCCGGTAAGGCCGATAGGAAGCCATAGCATCAATAACGTCTGCGACCCCGATAATTCGGGCTTCCAACGCAATATCGTCTCCCTTTAAACCTCGGGGATACCCGGAACCATCCATTCTTTCATGGTGTTGATAAATAATCTCTGCCACCGGATAGGGAAACTCAATATTCGCAAGAATATCATTGGCAACTTTACAATGCGTCTTGATTATTTCCCTTTCCAGATTAGTTAAAATGCTTGGTTTGGTCAATATTTCTGAAGGTACGGATATTTTACCTATATCATGAAGAGTGGCGGAAATATAAATGGACGAGACCTGCTCTTCAGTCAATTTCATTTCTTTGGCAATCTTGCAGGCAATCTTGGCTACCTGATCCTCATGCCCTGATGTATAAGGATCTCGTGTTTCTACAATCTTTGACAACGTTTTTACTATACCATCCAAAATTAATTGTGATTTTCTATAACTGTCCTTGAGTTTTTCAGTTTGAGCCATAAGATCATTTGTTCTATCATTAGCTTTTTTTTCAAGAGTCTTATTTAATTTAACCAACTCTTGATTTTTAATCTTTATTAATTCAACAAGACGTTTATTTTCCGCTAATATTTCAACTTTGGAAAGTGATTGCTTGATATGAAGCAGTATTTCTTCTTCACGCCACGGTTTTGTGAAATAAAGATGAACCCCGCCTTTGTTGATGGCATCAATTATAGCATTTGAATCGGCATACCCTGTCAAAAGTATACGGACGGCATCCGGAAAAATGTCCTTGGCTTGAGCAAAAAATTGAACACCACTCATCTCCGGCATTCTTTGATCGGAAACAATAACGGAATAAGGCTTTTGAGCCGTGCGCAGTTTATTCAGCCCTTCCGAACCATTATTCACAGCGTGAACTTCATAATCTTCATCGGCTAAAATACGTTGAAAAGAATTGAGGATAGACTCCTCATCGTCGACAATTAATATTGAATGTTTATATTGTGAATA
>JBEKUA010000136.1:0-4170 GCA_049515495.1 Smithella sp.
TTCAAATATCCGGAGCTGTTCAATCCTTACATTTTTACTCTTTGATGCCATTTTTCTCTCTCCTTATGTTTTAAATATTTGGCACTTTCAAATAGCAATATTTTTAATTTAAAGCTATAAAAATTATTATCATATATAAGATTAATTTTCTCCCTGAAATTATCATTATTTTTCATTTTAGCTCCATAAATCCGATGACTTCAACATGACTTGTCTGCGGAAACATATCCACAGGCAGGAGGCTTTGCAACTCATAACCCCATTCATTTAAACATTTCACATCTCGCGCCTGTGTAGCCGGGTTGCAGGAAATATATATAATCTTATCGGGTTGCAAATCTACAATTGCTTTTAACACTGCTTTTTCACAACCTGTACGGGGAGGATCAAGAACAATTAAATCAATTTTATCTCCTTGATGTAGAAATCTTCCCTTCAATATTTTTTCAATATCACCGTGAATAAATCTTACGTTCTTAAGACCCAGATTTTCCGCATTTACCTGCGCGTACTTTACTGATTTTTCATTTATTTCTATGCCTATAACATTTTTAGCATAAGATGAAAGAAAAATAGAAAAAATCCCGCTCCCGCAATAGGCATCAACAATGGTATTTATTTCATCGTTCTTGGTAAGACGGCAGACCTCATCAACCAATTTATCGGTCAAATATAAATTGGCCTGAAAAAATCCATCGCGGGGTACCAAAAATTCCTTCCCCTTCACTATTCTGACAATTGATTCTTTTTTGCCGGACTGATCGGTCAGACATTCTGACCAGATTATCAGTTGCGCGTCCTTATTATGCAGCAGCCGTTTATTTCCACGAAGAGCACGTAGTTTTTCATTAATTGTTTCTTCCATTATCTCGCAATTTTCAATATCAACCATTTTGTTGCCGGACATATCTAAAAAACCAATTTCCCGTTTATCCGATACAACCCCTGCATGATATTGAGCTTTACCCCGATAATTATAAATTCTGGGCGAAGCTATTACCTCCAAAACAGGAGGGTTTGCGATTTTACCGATTTTCCAAAAGGCTTCTTCTACCTGTTTTTTTTTGATGGTCAGTTGATATTCATAATCAAGGTGTTGATAGCAACAACCGCCACATTTTTCATAATAACGACACAAATGTTTTGTCCGCAATGGAGATTGTTTGATTATTTTCAATAGTCTGCCGCGTACAAATTTCTTTTTCAGTTGAATTATTTCAACTTCCAATTCATCGCCCGGAGCGGAAAATGGAACAAAAACAACCAAATTATTAATCCGGCCAATTCCTTCTCCGCCGAAGGCCACTGAATCAATTTTCATTATTACGCGATCTTTTAGCTGCAAAATAATTCTCCTTTCATATAGATAACATATAGCCAACGCGGCAGTCAAATCCAGATAGTATTTTTCTTTACAACTCGGCATAATATTGTTAATTAAGTTCTTAATCGAAAAAGGAATAAATAATTTTATGTGCTCACAAGATGTTGTAATAACTGTTCGTTGCAAACTGCCTTATAAAAAGCTCCGGGAGCAATGCGCACAAATATCGAGGAATGAGGTACGCCGCAATTAAGAGGATTGCGATGTAATGCAGCACATGGATTCTTTACAAGGTCGTTAAATGTCTTCAGGAAGAAAATCAATTCTTTGCCCTAATTGCCGCAAATTAATCAGCAGGGATGAACCTGCTTGCCCTTATTGCGGACTCAGTCGTCCCGGTTTGCACAATACCGCCGGTATTATTCAAAAAATATTTTTAGGTTCCGATCCCGTCAGAACAATTATTTACGTTAACATTGCCCTCTACGTTCTGTCGCTAATTTTAGGAGGAGTTTCGACGGAAGGTTCTTTAAACTTCCTGTCGCCATCAAGCCAAAGTCTTTTTTTATTAGGAGCAAGCGGCACTATCCCTGTTATAGGAGCTCATCGCTATTGGACTTTAATTTCCGCTTCGTTTCTGCACGGCGGGATACTGCATATTGCCTTCAACATGATGGCGCTATATCAGCTTGGCCCCTTCGTTCTCAGAGAATTCGGCTTTCATCGTTTTATTAACCTCTATATTATTACAGGAATCTGTGGTTTCGCGGTTTCCGTACTATTTGGAGTACCTTTCACAATAGGCGCTTCCGCCAGTATCTGCGGTTTGATTGGCGCAATTATTTATTTTGGCAAAAGCCGCGGTGACCACTATGGAGAAATCATATATAAAGAGGCAATGGGATGGGTAGCAGGGTTGATAGTTTTCGGATTAATATTCAGCGGCATAAATAACTGGGCACACGGAGGCGGAATATTATCAGGAATAGGACTTGCCTTCCTCATGGGCTATAACGATAACAAACAAGAAAGCGCCTGGATCAAGCTTTTGGCCTATGCCTGCATTCTGATTACGGTTCTGGTTTTAATCTGGGCGGTGGCAAATTCAATGTTAAGCGTCAAAGAAATATCAATCTAGTAACATTATAAAAATAACAGGAGTATTACTGAATGTCTGATCAATCAAATTCTCCGCAGCCGACACTGCAAACCGGTGAGGAGCTATACGGATTTAAAGTTTTACGCGTAAAAGCATTTCCCGAAATCCGGGTTACTGCTTACGAAATTGAACACAAAAAAACCGGCGCCAAAGTTTTACACCTGCATTCATTCGACCGTGAAAATTTATACGCGATTGGTTTTCGCACTCCGCCGTCTGATTCCACAGGGCTTCCGCATATTCTGGAACATTCCGTGCTAGCGGGCTCCGAAAAATATCCGCTAAAAGACGTTTTTAAAGAATTGATGCGTTCAACCCTGCAAACTTTTATCAACGCCTTTACTTATCCGGATAAAACGATTTATCCGGTGGCCAGCCAGATAAAAACGGATTTTTTCAACCTTGCCCGTGTTTATACCGATCTGGTATTGCATCCGCGGATGCTTATGGAAACTTTTCTTCAGGAAGGTCATCACCTTGAATTTACAACACCGGATGATTTAGCCAGCGATCTGATTATTTCGGGCATAGTTTACAATGAAATGAAAGGGGCATATTCATCTTCTGATTCTCTGATCTATAAAGTCCTGCAGGAAAATGTCTATCCCGATAGCGTTTACGCTTTTGATTCCGGCGGAGATCCCGATGTAATTCCAACACTTACATACGAACAGTTTCGGGAATTTCATCGCACTTATTATTCGCCGACCAACACGCGGTTTTTTATTTATGGCGACATTACAACATCCGAGCATCTCGTCTTTCTCTCTGAAATGCTCTCAGGCTTTGATCGCGTTGAAATAGACTCATCTATAAAAAGCCAGAAGCGCTTAACCGCTCCCCGCGTTATCCGAAGCACTTATCCCATAGGAAAAGATGAATCTCTCAGACACAAAACGATGGCAAACATTGCCTGGATGATGTCCGATAATACGGATTATGAAACTTCTTTGATTCTGGAAATTATATCCGCCCTGCTTGTGGGAAGCGCCGCCAGTCCCTTGCGCAAAGCATTGATAGATTCCGGTCTGGGGGAAGACCTGACGCCGGTAAGCGGTATGGAAGCCGATTTGAAGCAATTGATGTTTTGCGTGGGTTTAAGGAATACACAAAGTTCGGATGTTCAAAAGATTGAACAGCTTATTTTTAACACATTGCAGAATATTGTCGAAAATGGCTTTGACAATGAATTGATAGAAGGTGTATTGCATCAGGTCGAATTTCACGGCAAAGAAATAGTTCGCGGCTCTTACCCTTATGGCATTGCGTTGATGGGTAACGTATTTCAGACATGGCTCTATGACGGTGATCCATTAATCGGTCTGGATTTCCCCCTGGCAATTAAAAATATTCGAGAGCGCTGGACAGTTGATCCTCAAATTTTCCAGAAGATGACAAAACAATGGTTTGTGGATAATCCCCATCGCGTCCTGGCGATCATGGAACCGGATGCCGATTTCAACGACAAAAAAGAAAAAACTTATCAAAAAAAAATGGCGGAACTTAAATCGTCGCTACCGGAAAGTAAATTGGCGCAAATAAACACTCAGGCCAAAGAGTTGAAGAACTTTCAATCGGAACAGGATTCGCCCCAGGCCTCGGCAACCATACCGAAGCTAAAACTGGAAGATATTCCGAAATCAATAGATATTATTCCCACGCAAAATTCTTTAATCAGAAACGTGCC
>JBEKUA010000137.1:0-4158 GCA_049515495.1 Smithella sp.
TGATGTTATCGGCGGTCTGCACACGACTCAACTGACGGAGAGTATCGTTGCCGCCATGACAAAGAATCAACAAGGCCGGCTTCTCCTGATCCAAAATCTGCGGCAGGCGAGACAAGCCTTCGGCAGTGACTTCTCCGGGAACACCGGCATTAACTACCCTTCTTCCGATCATTTGTTCCAAAACTGCAGGATAGCTCTCCCGCGGCTCAGCTCCTGTACCGAAAGTTATACTGTCGCCAAACGCGACAACAACATCACTTTTGTCAAGCACCGGCAGTCTGGGAGGCTTCTGACAGGCAGTCAGGGTAAAGATTGCCAAAATCGCCAGCAGCAGAAATATTACTTTCTGAGATTTTACTATATCCATACAATTATCTAAAATAATAAATTGCGCACGTAGCACTGCCTTAAGCAGTCACATTTAAGAATGTTTATGAATGTTTGTCAAGAAAAAGCCTTCTCGCAAAATGGTGTTTTCTATTGGAAGTAAAACATCTTGCGGATAAAAATAATTGACATACAAATGCCTTTCCCCCTATACTCCCTTCGCACAAAAAGCAGATCCTTATCAATCCGTAATCAGAACAGTAGCATAATCATACTATTTAGTTGGCCTTTTAAAGGCTAAAATAAAAAAAGAGAGGTACTCGTAATGTTTAAAAAATTATTATTTTTGTTTTCCGCCCTTCTTGTTATTACATCCACGGGCTACGCGAAAGAAGTTGCCGATATAGACGTACCGGACAGCATCCTGGCTGGCAATGATGTTCTGGTATTGAACGGGGCCGGAATCAGAACGAAATTATTTATTAAAGCTTACGTTGGCGGTCTTTACCTCAAGCAAAAAAGCGGCGATGCCTTCGCGATAATAAATGCCGATGAAACCATGTCGATCAAGCTCCACATCATATCCAAAATGATAACGGGCAAAAGGATGGAAGAAGCCACCCGTGAAGGATTTAATAATTCCACTAACGGCAACACGTCGCCTTACAAAGACAGAATAGACTCGTTTGTTTCGACTTTTAAGGATAACATCAAAATTGGCGACGTATATGATATTATATATACTCCCGCGGAGGGAACAAAAGTATTCAAAAATAAAGAACTTAAGTGCACGATACAAGGACTGGATTTCAAAAAGGTGCTTTTCGGAATATGGCTCGGTGTCAAACCGGCTGATAAAGATTTAAAAGCGGGTATGCTTGGGAAATAAGAGCAAAAAATTATTTTATGTTACAAGTAACATACCGGGGCGCAAAGACATCCGAATTATCTGATTCTTTGCGCCTTAGTCATTAAATAAAAGAGTGGCAAATCTTTGGCTGGATAATGTAAGTTGACATGCCTGTCTTTTGCCCTTATAATTTTTAAAAATAAGGAGATTTGTTATTAAACCGTCATTTAAGGAAAGGTGCAACTTGTAAATAAAAATCTACACGGTCAGCACATCCGTGTTGCCCAACAAACAAGACAAAGCAGGAGGAATCAACATGTCAGATCTGCACGCGTATTTAGGCCCATCATGGCGCGATGAAGCGCTCAAAAGACTTCAGTCGGAACTTACCCCGGAAAAAATGAATAAAGTCACCACATCAATGTCAAACATTTACAAAAACTGTCCCGGCGGAGTGGAAATGTTTTTATTTGTTGAATGCAAAGACGGGCAAGTTACCCGATTTGAAACGGGAACCGGCGAGCCTCCCAAGGCTGAATTTCTAATCATTGGCGATTATGAAATTTTTGCCAGAATTTCCCGCGCGGAACTGGGTGCGCAAAAGGCTATGATGACCGGGAAACTTAAACTAAAAGGCAATCTGGCCAAAGCGCTAAAACTCGCAGCCGTGTCAGACAGAATGAATAAAGTTCTGGCCAAGATTCCAACTCAGTATTAAAGGGAGATAAAATATGACCAGAATATTAGATCCGAAAGATAAGTATTATATAGACAACCCTGGACGCGTTGGGGCAATACAGGCCGAAATGCACAAACGGGGAATCGATGTGTATCTCGGTTCACGCATACGCACCATGAGTTTTGTTATGGATACATTCTGTCCGTGGAGAAGTTATATTATCATCCCGCCCCAAGGCCAGCCAACCTATTTTACCTTTGTTGTTGATGCGATGCGTGTCGGTGACGAAACATGGCTGGATAGCGACCATGTTCGCGCCTACGGGCCGATGGGTGGCATGGATCAAGTCTCCGCAATAACCGATTTCATAAAAGATGACCTCGGTATCAAAAAAGGACGTCTCGGGTATGAGGACGGAATTTCCTCTTATACAGCCGAAGGAAATCTTTCCCACTGGGAATATACCCATTTTAAAGAGGCTCTGCCCGATTTTGAATGGGTAAACTCGCACGACATTATTGATGCTCTTTCACTCATCAAAGACAAAGGCACCATTGAACGTTTTCGTACCGCTTCGATTATTGTCGATGAAGGACACAAGGCCGCGCGGGCGGCGCTTGAGCATGGCGGATACAAAGGAATGACGGAAACAGTGATTGCCGGCATCGCCGCGCTGGCCATGCGCAAAGCAGGCAGTGTGTCTGAGTGGAATTTCGCGGGACTCAATGAAATATCCAGCGGATACCGCACGGGTTTGGGCGCGTGCACGCCTCCAACAACCAAGGAGATTAAAGCGGGCGATCCGCTGATGCTGGATTTTCACGCGATGTTCAAACTGGCGCTGGGCGACCATTCGCATAATTATCTGATCGGGCCCGCGACAAAACGTCAGCGCTGGCACGCGGATAATTTTGTCGCGATTGTTCAGAAAGTAATCGATAATTACCGCGCAGGCACAACACCGGGAACGCTTGCCGCTTTGATGATGGACTTTGCGGAGGGGCGCGGTTGCGGCGATTTTATTCAGCCTGCTTGTGAACACGGCATCGGTCTTTTTGGCGATGAGTGGCGGATAGGCGCGATCGTTAATCCAGACCTTCCCTACTGGACTGATCAGGATCATGTCTATCAGGAAAATGAAATGGTCGTCTGCGCAATGCAGTATGCCGCGCCTGAAGAGAATATCGGATTCCGATATGAGAATGATATTGTCATCGTAAAGGGCGGCTGCGAGATTTTGTCAAAATATCCGCTCGGCATAGAAGAAATTTCATAAACCCGTATATTTCTCCCGGCGCAAAACATTGCGCCGGGGTGGTTATGGCCCGGCATACACCGGAAAAATTAGACAGCGCCAATGGGGCGAACAGTTACAGAAACCAGACAAATGCAGAAAGGAGGAAACATGAAAAAATCAATATTAAGAAATTATATTGGATTACTTTTCTTGGCGGTTTTACTTCTTACGTCAGGTTGCGCCACATGTAAATCGACCTCGGCGATTGGCCCGCGTCCTTCAACATGGGCTGTTCAAATGAAGAGCACTTGTAATGTATCTAATTTTTACAAGATAAACAGTAATCTATACAGAAGCGCGCAGCCGACCGAAGACGGAATCACGCAACTTGTTGATCCCAAAGTCGGAATTAATATAAAGACGATCATTGATCTGACAGAATTCCATAGAGATACCATCCCGGTTGCCGCATCGAAATTTCATATCGAGCGCGTGCCCATGAACGCGGGCGAGGATGATTCGAAAGTGATCGACAAAGACGTGATCAAGGTTATGAAAATTATTTCGAACCAAAAAAACGGGCCGTTTCTTATTCATTGTCAGCATGGCTCGGATCGCACAGGTTTGATGAGCGCCATGTACCGGATTATTTATCAAAAGTGGACAAAGGATAAAGCGATTGATGAAATGGTCAACGGAGGATATGGTTTTCACTTAATGTGGTTCAATAACATCATTGAATACATTAAAAATGCAGATATTGACAAACTACGGAAACAAATCGCAGCAAAATGAACGGATGTTTTGATAAAACATTATATATTACTTTAAGGGAAACATAAAAAGCAATAATCAATGACACGGGGCTGAAATGACCTGAAGCGGTGCATTTGGGCTCCGTGTCAAGTTACTTTAAACGACAAAAATAAGCCTGTTCTTTAGCAGAATAAAGACAAATTTATAAATTTATGCGATCTTCAACTACATATACCCGCCGTGAAATATTGCGGCCGTTTTAAGGTGAGCATTTGATTTGGGAAAATATTCCTTACTGAAAAATATATT
>JBEKUA010000138.1:0-4157 GCA_049515495.1 Smithella sp.
ACGATGTCACATCTTCATTGCTTCTGATCATCGAAGTGGCAACAAAACATAAAGGCACGAAGAAATGCAAAACGTTGTTTTTATAATATTCCAGATTCAGCCTTTTTTCTTCTTTTAACGAATAAACCACTTCCTGCATCTCTTCGTCTTCATCTTCTTCGGCCTCAATTTTTGAGATAAATCCCTGCTGTACAAAAATATTGAGAGCGTCTGTTATCGCTTTTTCGCGATGAGAAAATGTTTCTGCAAACCTTACTTTTTTCGCGGACAGATATTCGTAAAATTCATTTAAAATATCCAGTAAATCATTGTAGGATATTCCTCTGCGGTCATGACTTAAAATAACGGCGGCAACCAAAGAAAACGGGGTAATAACTGCTACTTTGTTGATTTCCAAAACTATTTCATAGCCGATTTTCCGGTAAAGGCTTTGCCGTTCATCCATAGCCATTTGTTCTATCGGCTTTTCCTGCGCATTCAGATAAGATTTCATAATCATAGGTTCGCCGACATTTACATAAACGCGGCCATATTTTTTACTCAAAACTTTACTGGATTTAATGATCTCCGCGGTATTTTCCGGAGTTTTAGTCTCTCCGGAGAGTTCTTTAAGATAGGACTTCTCCTCAATCACTCGGTCATATCCGATATATACCGGAATCATGGCAAAATTATCACAATATTTTTCCTGATAGGCCTGAATAAGCATGGAAAGGAGACCATACTTGGGCATTACCATTTTACCTGTCCGGCTGCGTCCCCCTTCAATAAAAAATTCCAGAGGAAGCCCTTCTTTCAATAGTGTCGCCAGATACCTGGTAAATACTTCGGAATAAAGCTCATTGCCTCTAAAACTCCTTCTTAGAAAAAAAGCGCCGGAGTTGCGGAAAATATAACCCATGGGGAAAAAAGATAAATTACTGCCGGCGGCTATGAAAGGAAGCTGTATATTGTTAAAGTAAAATACGTAATGAATCAAAAGATAATCTATGTGACTGCGATGACAGGGGACAATCACAAAAGGCATCTTTTTAGAAATATTTCTTATTTTGGCCATGCCTTCCAGATCAATTGATAAACCATCGTAAATGTCGTTAAACAACCAGGTTAGAACTTTTCGCCACATGGCTATAAAAATTTCACTGTAATCGGCGGCAATTTCATAAAGATAACGGCTCGCTTCTTTTTTAACCACCGCCTTATCTTTTTTTTCTTTTTCCGCAAAGCCGGCAATATACTTTTTCATGGACCCGTCGCTTAAAACCATACCGATCAGTTCATCCCGCGATTTCAAGGCCGGTCCGACCACTGTGTTCTTTTCTTTTTCAATACGGTCTATTAATTCTCCACGCAGTTCGTGAACAGCCGTTTCCTGTGAAAGACTTTTATTTGTATTTAAATATTCAGATACTTTTATCGGTTCCGCGGGAATGACAAAGGCGCTGCTGGAATAACGTATAAATGTAATTAAACGGCGAATAGCGCCCGTGTGTTCCGTTTGTCCGAAAAGAATATTAATCAGGCTTTCATCCTCTTTTTCACGCCTGCGCCCGTAAGAAACCATGACCGGCACAATAAAAATGGGGAAATCAACTTTTCCCTGAACATTCATCAGGCTTATTAACGCGCTTTCCGCGGATCTGTTTTCAATGAATTCCGATTCACCTAAATGAATGATGATGCTCTTTCTTTCACTAACCACTCTCTCCATGTAAGCTAATTTGCCCATCCACGCTTTTTGTTCTTTTCCCAAACGGCGCAAAAAAGAATGCCAGAAAAATTTAAGCATTTTCGGCAGAGGCTGCCAGAAGGACATATCCATTCCGTGGCAATATACGGGAATAGGCATTCCTTTGCGTTTAAAGAGTTCATAAATGATAAGGCTGTTGAGTTCACTTCTCTGGTTTAGGGCGTAAACCACAACTCCCTCGGTGGAAAGTTTTTTAACTGCTTCGATATATTCGTCGGCAAGGGAAACCCGTGAAAGGAATGTCTTGACTAACCGGAACTGGAAAAATTTCTGCTCATCGTAAAGGTTTCCGGAATAATATTCTTTTTCCTGATATGGATTGATAAAATCATTATTTTCGTTCATTGTTAAAGTTCTCCGCTGGAAATAACCAAGAAGATGCAAAGTATGTCTTTTTAGTTTTTTGTTTTGTAAACAATGTGAAAAGATTTACGCCCTCATTATACTGTTGCCATAAATTTCATCCGGTTTTTATAACAAAAGCTAATCTTCTTCAATTTGAAATTCATCGGGAAAACGTTTTGCCATATAATCATGCACATAAGCCCGCACTTCAGCAGCCGTATTAAAAGTAAGAGCTTTTTTCAGCAATAATTTTGATTCTTCGAGGGTTGATTCCCTTATGATTTTTTTAATGCGCGGAATAGCCAGATGATTCATGCTCAACTCATCGAGTTCCATTCCCAAAAGAATCAGTATGCAAAGGGGATCGCCGGCCATTTCTCCGCACATAGCCGTGCGGATATTTGCTTTACGGGCCGAATCCACTACTTTCTTGATTAATCTTAATACAGCCGGATGCAGAGGTTCATACATATACGTCAAACGTTCGTTGGCCCTGTCGATAGCCAGGGAATACTGAATCAAATCATTTGTGCCGATGCTGAAGAAATCCACCTCTTTCGCGAGTTTATCGGCAATTACAGCAGCGGCAGGCACTTCAATCATCGCGCCTATTTCCATTCCCGAAGCAACTTTCTCTCCGCGGGCCAGAAGCTCCTGGCGGGTTTCTTCCAGCAACTTCTTCGCTTCTCTTATTTCATCCACACTGGAAATCATCGGGAAGAGAATTTTTGTTTTTCCCAGAGCGCTGACACGCCAGATGGCTCTTAATTGCGTCTTGAATATTTCAACTTCTTTCAAACAAAAACGAATAGCTCTGAGTCCCATCTGCGGATTCAATTCTTTTCCCTGCTTCTGGTACTTGGAAAATTTGTCACCGCCCAAATCAAACGTACGAATGGTTGACCACGCTAAATTTTTATCGGTAACCACCCGACTATAATTATTGAAATGGTCTTCTTCCGTCGGTAGATCGTCACGATATATATATAAAAATTCCGTGCGGTAAAGCCCGATATTTTCCGCGCCATGAATGATTGCCGAGGGAAGCTCTTCAATAAATTCGATGTTACAGCCTATTTGCACATGATAATTATCAAGTGTCACGGCGGGCAGTCTTCCATATTTAAGATACTCGTCTTTGGCGGCGTCATAATGGCGCTTCTTTTCTTCGTATCTTTTGAGCATATCACTATAGGGATTTATTACGACCAGGCCGGACGTGCCATCGACTATTATTTCATCGCCGGTGTGAGCAAAACGGGTTATATTGTCCAGACCGACAACCGCGGGTAATTCCAGAGACCGTGCAACAATGGCCGTGTGCGATGTCCGGCCGCCGCTGTCAGTGGCAAAACCGAAAATTTTATCCAGCTTCATCTGGGCAGTATCGGCCGGGGACAGATCGTGTGAAACAATAATCAGGCCGTTATAGACTTCTTCCCATACGATCTCATTCTTTTCACCGGACAGATTACGCAATATCCTCTGGACGACATACTGAACATCGCTGATACGACTGCTGATGTAAGTGTCTTTAACGCCCTCAAATATCTGTTTGTAATGATCCAGCGTCATGCGCAACGCCCATTCCGCATTGACGCCTAATCTGCGTATATATTTAATGGTGCGGTTGGTAAATATTTTGTCTCTTAAAATAAGAATATGAACGTCAATAACATAGATAGGTTCGGTGACCTTTTCTTTTTTGAGGTTTTTTTGAATCTCCAGCAGTTGCTGTTCCGATTCTTTTAGGGCTTTTTTAAAGCGGAGAACTTCCGCGGGAATCAGCGAAGTATCGCTCAGTTTATAAAAGGAAACCTGGCTGTCTGACGGGTCAAAACGGTAACACCTGCCAATAGCAATACCGGGAGAAACACCGACACCTTTGAGAACCAATGTTTTCATTGTCTGATCACCGCTCATCTTATCGTTTAATCTTCTCCAAATTTATTTTCGACAAGTTTTTCCAACTCTGCCACGGCGGCAGGCGCATCGATGCCATTGGCTTTTACAGTTAACTCTCCACCCCGGGGACAAGCCAGTGTCAGTAAATCCAGAATGC
>JBEKUA010000139.1:0-4134 GCA_049515495.1 Smithella sp.
GTCACCACTTTGGTATCGCCGGTAACGATATTCACATTGGCCTCGGCAGCCGCTTTAGCCATCGTTTCAATAATGGTTTCCAGTGAATCGAACGGAAAGCCTTCTTCCAGAATAAAGCCGCAACTCAGATAAAGCGGTTTTCCGCCGCAGACGGAAAGATCATTGACGGTGCCATGTACAGCAAGCGAGCCGATGTTGCCGCCTGGAAAGAAGATAGGGCTAACGACATACGAATCGGTCGTAAAGCAAAGTTTCCGGTTTCCTATTGTCAGCACGGCGCTGTCTTCCAGCCGTTCCAGATAGGGATTTTTAAAATGGGGTAGAAAATATTCGGCAATGAGTTCGTTGGATAAGAGCCCGCCGCCGCCGTGTTCCAGAAGTATTTTATCGTATTTCATTTCAATAACCTTTCTGCGTTATAAAAGTATTAAGCCATTCCTTTTTTTATCAGGGAGGCGGCAACAACTGCCTGTCCTAAGGAAATACCGCCGTCATTGGCCGGAACTTGCCTGTGAAAATAAATTTCAAAACCGGCGCTCTTGAGTTTTTCTATAGTGCTTTCCAGTAATATCTTGTTTTGAAAGCAACCGCCGCTTAATGCCACGCGCTTGAGACCGGTTGCCTTATGCATCTCGCCAGCCATGGCGGCAAAAGCATCCGCTATGGTCCGATGGAACGATGCTGCAATGTGCGCTTTGCTTTTTTTAGCGTCCAGATCGGCAACAATGGCCCTGATCATGGCGGTAATGTCGACAATATGCGATTTTTCGTTATCTTGCAAGATAGCAAAAGGGTAGGGCGAACCGGATGACTCAGCCGCCTGGGCTTCCAGCTCCATTGCTGCCTGACCTTCGAAGCTGACTGTGAGGCGCAAACCGGTGAGTGCGGCTACACCGTCAAATAACCTGCCTAATCCTGAAGACAGGGGCGAATTGAATCTTCTTTCGATGATCCTGTCCAGCATTTCAGAGGATTTTTGATCCGGTATCAAATTCAGACGCAGGGCTATTTCTTGCCAGGATTGGCCAAAAGCGGTTTTAAGCAAGCTTGCGGCTATACGCCAGGGTTCGTGAATGGCCTTTTCACCGCCGGGTAAAACGAGATATTGCAGATGCCCGAAACGTTGAAAGGTGGTTTCATTGGCAATAAGAAATTCTCCGCCCCACGCGTTGCCATCCAGCCCGTAACCAGTACCGTCCATCGCAAGCCCGATCACATCGCCCTGTATTTGATTATCCGCCATGCAACTGACGATATGGGCATGATGATGCTGAACATGGATTACTTTTTGGGCCTTAAGTTCCTGCGCCGCCTGTGTGGAATAATATGCCGGATGATAATCGCAGGCGACAATTTGCGGGTCTGATTCGGTAATTCTTTTCATCAGCGCCAGGCTCTCGGAAAAAAAGTCTCGTGCCTGCGGTGTTTCCAAATCTCCGATATGGGGACTAAGATAGGCAAAATTGTCTTTTAGAATACATTGAGTTGTTTTTAGCTGTGGTCCCAGCGCCAGTACGGCAGGCATTGAATCTCTCAGGGCTAGAGGCTGCGGGACATAACCGCGCGAACGTCTCATCAATTGAGGTCTCCCTGCGGCAACAAAAGCAATCGAATCGTCACAACGCACAAGAATATCGCGGTTATGCACCAGGAAATAATCGGCAATGCCGTGCAGGCGCGCAATGGCTTCACGATTGCCTGTGCAGATCGGTTCATCCACCTGGTTGGCGCTCGTCATCACCAGAGCCGTAAAATTATCTTTTAGCAATAAATAATGCAGTGGCGCGTAAGGCAGCATGATGCCGAGATTAGGAACGGATGGGGCAACAAAATCTGAAAGAAGAGTGGTTTTAATTTTTTTCAGCAAAACAATAGGCCGCTGGGGAGAGGTAAGTAATATCCGCTCTTCCTCATTAAATTCGGCGATGCGTCTTGTCTGATCAATATCGCGTACCATAATGGCAAGCGGTTTTTCCTCGCGGTATTTGCGCGAACGAAGTATTTTTACAGCCTCATCGCATCCGGCATCCGCACTCAGATGAAATCCTCCCAACCCCTTGATGGCGAGTATTTTGTAGGATTTCAGCAAGTCAATCGCAGTTTTGACCGGATCATCTGTTTTAATGATTGTGCCATTGGCGTCAAGCAATGTCATCTGCGGGCCGCAAATCGGGC
This sequence comes from Smithella sp., assembly GCA_049515495.1. GTDB lineage: Bacteria > Desulfobacterota > Syntrophia > Syntrophales > Smithellaceae > Smithella. The sequence goes on from JBEKUA010000139.1 coordinate 2,176, forward strand.
AGGCATTGGGTTCGGCATGAAATCGGCGGTCTGCCGGATTTTCATATTCAGCAAGGCATTGAGGGCACTGCGGAAAGCAGGACATGGATGTATTGATCCGGTCATAAGGAATGGCGTTGATAATGGTTAAACGAGGACCGCAATTTGTACAGTTAATAAATGGATAGCAAAAACGCCTGTTGGCGATATCGAAAAGTTCTTTTAAACAATCGGCGCAGATGGCCGCATCAGGTGTAATGTGCACATCGGCGCGACCCTGCTTATCGCTTCCGATAATTTGAAAAATATCATCATACAGATTTTCAATTACCGAAGACGATATATTTGTGATATGGGCCAGCGGAGGGATTTCCTGCCGGATGCCCTTTAAAAAAGTGTCAAGTGTTTCCTGATCGCCTTCAACCTCCGCTATCACGCCGTCGGGACGATTCTGCACAAAACCGGTTAGATTGTTTTTCACAGCCAGTCTGTAAACAAAGGGCCGGAAACCGACCCCCTGCACAATACCGGAAAAAAGATAACGGACTCTTTTTCTGTTCACTTTTTTATTTTTTAAATGCATCAATGCGTTGGGTAAGCCACGCAATCCAAGTCTCCAGACCGGCCGCGGTCTTACAGGACACCTCAAATATTTTTAAGTCTTTGTGCAAAGCCAGCGCGTCACGCCTGGCCTTTTCCAGATCGAAATCCACGTACTGCATCAGATCCATTTTATTGATCAAAAGCGCCGACGATTCCTGAAACATCAAAGGATATTTTGCCGGTTTATCAGCGCCTTCCGGTGTGCTCAAAAGCATGATTTTGACGTTTTCGCCGATTTTAAATTCTGCGGGACACACCAGATTGCCGACGTTTTCAATAATCAGCAAATCGGTTTTACTCAAATCAAAAGTGGGTAGAGCTTCCCTGATCATGTTGCCGTCGATATGGCAGGCTCCGCCGGTATTTATTTGCACAACGGGAATATCGAGTTTAGCGATGCGGTCGGCATCATAGGTATCCTGAATATCGCCTTCGATCACGCCGATTCTATATCTATCTTTAAGCGCCGCAATCGTCTTTTCCACCAGTGTTGTTTTTCCGGCGCCCGGAGAACTCATGAGATTGATGACAAAAACCTTATGACGGTCAAAAAGCTCTCTGTTTTCCGCCGCGATGCGATCATTGGCGTCAAGCACATTTTTTACGACTGTTACTTTCACAGGTTATACCTCCGTTAATAATATTTATAATGCGTGGAGCAAGTCCCTTCCGAAGAAACCATGCAGGGGCCGACCGGGTTCATCGGGGTACAGATTTTTTTAAATAATGGACAATCTTGAGGCACTTTGATGCCTCGTAAAATATCGCCGCAGCCGCAGCCCTTGATTTCGACGGAGCGGATTTCCGGCACAGAAAATTTAGCCAGAGTGTCAAATGCTTCATAATCACCGCGAAAAACAAGGCCGCTTGCCGGAATGGTTCCCAAGCCGCGCCACTCGGCATCGGCAGTTTGGAAGATCGATTGCAGAAAGGCCATGGCTTTAGTGTTCCCTTCAGGCCTGACTCCGCGGCTGTATTGAATGGCGACTTCTTTTTTCCCGCTTTCGACCTGTTCCAGAATCATCCAGATGCCTTCCAGAATATCCACCGGTTCGAATCCGGTAATGACAGCGGCGCATCCGGCATCCGGAATCATTTGATAAGCGGCGCTTCCAATCATTGTGCTGACATGCCCGGGACAGAGAAAAGCGTCAATTTTCAGGAGTGGGTCGGCGATCAATGCGTTAATTGCCGGAGGAACGATCTTATGAACGGAAAAAACGGAAAAATTATCGATCCCTTTTTTGCGGCAACTCGCAACAGTTGCCGCAATGGTAGGAGCGGTTGTTTCGAAACCGATGCCCATCATAATGATTTCTTCCAGAGGATTGGATTCGGCAAGCGCGATACATTCATCAGCGGAAGAAACGACACGGA
>JBEKUA010000140.1:0-4092 GCA_049515495.1 Smithella sp.
CCGCTACTCTTTAATGTTGTTCAAATCTGTAAAGTATTCCGTCACTTTAACGGTTTTTTTACAAAATAGGTATGTGAAGGTTAATATTGAGGTATTTTTTTATTATTTTTTTCACTAAAAGATTTCAAATGGTAAGTTTCACTATTAATAGGATTTTCATTCTAACACTTTGTAGGTGTAACAAACAAAAAAATAAATAGCCATCTTCCGGTTAGAACCCTTGGAGCCTGCCTTGAATTTCCCTTTTTAAAATTCGCATGGTAATAAGCAGGTCGCCCGCGGGACTCCGGGGCCTCCTTGCCCAAACCGGGATGCAGACAGATTATTATGCGGCCCTATTTCCTGCTCTCGAAGGATCGCAGTATGTCGTCCATTTTGCGGAGCTCTTCGCCATAGGCTCCCCAATCCCCTTTGCGCAACAAGTCCTGCGCCTTCCGGTAATGGGAGAGCGCTTCCAGGGCCCGCTTCCGGTCGGTATTAACCCCTGCGGACATTGTTGCGGCGGTCCTGCCGATTTCCTTTTCCCGCATCATTTCCCCGCCGAAGAGCTGCTGCAAGGCCAGCTCCAGATTTTCCTCCATGACAATGGAGTTTCCGTAAGCCAGAATTACACGCTTGAGTTCCGGAAGCTGTCCTTTTTCGGCGGCAAGGTATAGCGATTCGACATAGAGAATGGATTTCTCGATGGGAATAGCCAGAAGGCCTCCCCGGATGACCTGCGAACCCCGCTGATTCCATAAAGAAAGCTCTTTCGATATCGCCGTATCCTGATTAATCCGGGCCTCGATTTGCTGCGGTCCATAGACAAGCTTATCCTTTGAAAAAAGATAGACAATAACTTTCCCGTAGTTGGGCGCATCACAACGGGCGCCCATCCAGGCTGACATGTTATCTCTCTTGCTGGGTGTAAAGGGCAGCAGGAGGATAAATTCCTCTTTCTGCTCTTCAGGCAGTTTCATGATTGTATAGTATGGTTCCATCTCCTGATCGACGCCTGCCGGAGTGGCCCAGAGATCTTCCTTGTTATAAAAGACCTGGGCATCCTGCATGTGATAAGCTCTGTACATCCTGGCCTGGATGGAAAGCATTTTCGACGGATAGCGGATGTGTTTCTGAAGCTCGAGCTGCATATCTCCCAGTTTCTTGAATACCCCCGGAAAAATCCGGGCATAAGTTTGAATGATGGGATCCTTTTCGTCACTGATGTAAAGCTTTACCGATCCGTCATAAGCATCCACAACGGCCTTGAAAGAATTACGGATGTAATTACCCATTGAAGGCGTCGGTTCCGAATAGGGAAACAGGCCGGTCATCGTATATCCATCCAAAAACCACAAAAGCCTTCCTTCAGGAGAAATCACTAAATAGGGATCACTGTCCAGCGCCGCAAAGGGAACGATCCGGGCGACCCGATCCTTTATCTGACGATAGTACATAATCCGGCTTGAGGGCGTAATATCATCGGAAAGAAGCATGGTGAACGAACCAAAGCGAACAGCAAAAAGCAGTTTTCTCAGAAAGGACAGCCCAACGCCGCCTTTGCCTTCATACCTGGAGTAAACGTTTTTGTTTCCCACAGGATAGTCGAATTCCGGCCGATTTGTGCGCACGAAGACATAGTCATTGGAATTCTCACCGTAGTATATTTCGGGGCGGGTAATCTTGATATTGATCGTGGAAGCAGGCGGAATATCCTTGATGAAAAATTCCGGGAGCCCTTCCTTCGATACACGGTTTACCGGACCCAGAACGGCGCCATAGCCGTGGGTGTATTCTATATGCTCATTGACCCAGGAACGCGAAGGCAGCGACGCGTAGGAGAGTTCCCGGGGGGAGAGCATTACCTGGCGGTACTCCCCGTCTATCTGGTAACGATCATTATCCACCCCGCCGAACTTGTAATAGGTGCGGATTTCCTGCAGCTGGCTATAGGTCTGCAAAAGAGGGTCATGGTTCCACAGGCGGATGTTTTTGATGGTCAGGTCATTGCGTTTTAAATCTTCCCGGGTCAGGTTCTCCTCTACCGGAAATTGTTTGTCTTCGATATCGTTGAGCCGATAGGCCAGCCGGGTAAACTGGATATTTTTTTCAATATAGGGTTTCTCCAGAACGATTTCATTGGGAACGACTTTAAAGCTCTGAACCGTTGCAGGATAGATCCCGCGACCGATGACAAGAAAGGCCACAAAGAGAAACACGGCAAATACAGGGTAGCGCCAGTTCATCTTGAGGGCAAAGCCCAGGAAGGCGACCCCGCATAAAAAAGCAAGCCCCATCAATCCTTTCAAAACCCATAACTGGGTGGTTACATCGGTATAACCGGGGCCAAAGACAACTCCCCGTTTGACAAACAGGAGTCCATTCAGCGCAAGCCATAGCCCGAAAATCGCGACGAAGAAAATAAGAGCTAAAAGAATGGAGAGGTGAACCCGGGCGGCAGGCGCCGCCTGCAAAGTGCGCGGCAGTGCGAAATGGAAAGCCCGGCGGACAAAATAAAGAAAGGCTGTAGAGATGGTCGTGAATATCAATACAAACATCAGCCAGGCGTAAAGATGATTTAGAAAAGGCAGGCGGAAAACATAGAAGCCGATATCACGCTGAAAAAGGGGATCGGTGACGCCAAAGGACGAAACGTTATAAAACCTCAGAAAATTTTCCCATTGACCCGAACCCACCAGGGCCGCAAAGAGGCCAAAAAGAAGAGATCCGATTAAAATCAAAAGTTGCAGGGGCCTGTTGGCGATTTCCAGTTTTGAAATTTGGATCCAGCCTTCCCGATCAATCACAGGCAGCCGGGAGGTCAATCGCAGGGCCGCAAAGAGATTCCCGTAAAAGATGATAAAGAAGGCAAGCCCGAAGAGCAGCGCCATTTTCAGTTGAGCCCACAGGGTTATGGTAAATACATTTTCATACCCCACTTCCTGAAACCATAGCCAATCTGTGATCAGCTCCACAACCTGGCTGGAAAATAGTATTATCAGAAAAAGAACCACGGATAAAATGATCCAAGTCCTTTTGCCCGACATCAGAACGCTGTACGGCCCTGTTGCATTTGTCATCCGTCTTTCTCCTTTGCTTTTTAATTATATTGCTCTATTTATATCCAGGTGGGAATTTTTCTTTTTATATTCTCTTTAACGAATGCCGTCAATAAAAAAGGCGGATGCTTTCACACGCGCTCTGGTATCTTGGGGTTTAAGAATCATGGCGGGATTATCTTGCGCTATTCGCGAATAGCGTTAGATATTTTTTTGTTTAGGTACTGTTTAGATATTTTGATTTGCCCTCAATTTTCGCATTTTGACTTCACACATCCATCAATCTCTGATTTTGTTCCAACCATTTCATCGCTTTTTTATAATATGGCATTATGGTTATCATCTTGATCCAGAATTTTTCAGAATGATCTTTTTCAACAGTGTGGCAAAGCTCATGCGCTACTACATAATCTATTACTTCCATTGGAGCGGTAACAAGATGCCATGAAAAATTTAAAGTATTGCTTTGCCCGCATGAACCCCACCTTTTTTGTGCTTCAGTAATCTTAATTTTTGAATAATTGAACCCGTAGCATTTTACAAACCAATTAACCCGTCCTCTAATTATTTCGTCGCATCTTTCTTTATACCAATCATCAATTAGTTTTTTTGCGTTAGGCAAATCTGATTCATTGATTAAAAGCAAATCGCCCGCATGTCTTAGAGGCACATTCTGATTTTTTATAATATTCAATCGCTGCCATTTACCAAGATAGAGAAATCCTTCACCATCAAGATATTTTTTCTTTTTATGTGTTTCGTTCAATTTTTTAACATGGCTGAGCTTTTGTTTAAGCCACATCTTTTTTTTCTCAATTAACCACTCAATATATTCCAAAGATGTTTCATTCGGTGCTCGCACAATAATTTGCGCGTCGGAAGTAACAACAAGAGCTATTGTCTTTCTCTTTGAACGCATAATTTTATCCGGTATCTTCATTAGTGAATACCCTTGCCATATATATTATAAGACAACTCCAGCAATTTCTGAGACAGTTCTTTCCTTTTCGGCATAGCGCGGGTATTAAAAACATTCAATAAATGCGAAGTAATG
>JBEKUA010000141.1:0-4091 GCA_049515495.1 Smithella sp.
TATTCGGCCAGAGTGCAAACCGTGACGGAGGAAAGTAATCCGCTTTACTACGGAATGATTAAAAAATTTGACGAAAAATATGGCACTCCGGTGATTATCAATACCTCTTTTAATGTCCGGGGAGAACCAATCGTGTGCTCACCGAAAGACGCTTATATGTGCTTTATGAGAACCAATATGGATTACCTTATTATGGGCAATTATCTGTTGAATAAGGAAAAACAAAAACCATTGAGCAAAGATATCAATTGGCTGAAAAAATACGAGAACGATTAGCAACGTTATGATTATCGAAGAAATAAAAAATATCAAAGGCGATAAATCCGATTGGAGAAAATTCGGAATTACGATGGGCATAATCCTTGCGGTTATGGGATTTTATCTGTTATGGAAAGGAAAGAATTACGCTGAATATATTTTTGCTCTGGCTGCCGCTTTTTTTATTCCGGGGTTGGTAATTCCCTCCGCACTCAAACTTGTTTATAAGGCATGGATGGTTATGTCAGTTATCATGGGTTTTATTATGACCAGAGTAATTATGGTTTTTATCTTCTACATGATAGTCACTCCGATTGGTTTTGTCGCTTCAATAATCGGTAAAAATTTTCTGGATATGAAAATTGATAAGACAGCAAAAAGTTATTGGATGGTCAGGGAGATTGTAAGAAAAGAAAAATCTGATTACGAGAAGCAATTTTAATTAAGATTAACTTAAATGAGGGGAATACAATTATGAGTAAATTATCAATAATTACAGAGTTGTGGGGGTATTTGAAAGTCAGAAAGAAATGGTGGCTTGTTCCGATTGTTTTTTTTCTGCTGCTGATTGGAATAATGCTGATTCTGGCAGAAGGATCGGTAGTAGCGCCTTTTATCTATACGTTATTTTAATTTCTTAGCGCCCCAAAGGAGCATGGCTATGCCGGATCAGGAAAAATCATCACTTAAGAAAAAAATATCAAATTTTTTAATCAACATACTGATATTAATCATTTCTCTCTGCATTGCGGTTGTCATCGTAGAAATAACTCTGCCGCTTTTAAAAATTCGCAATCTTGAGGAAGCTGTTTATCAGGTAAGAAGGCCTGTAGTTCATGGAATCTACGGCGCCTATAATCCTAAACTTTATTATACTCTGCAAAAGAATCTGCGTCATGTCCGGCTATTCTATCCGGGGCAGCTCGATTATATAGTGGATACAAACGATCAGGGTTTCCGTGGTCCCAATTGGGATTTATCTTCCCGTCGAAAAAATGTTGTCATACTGGGAGATTCATTTGCTTTTGGCTGGGGTGTTGGGTGGGAGCAAACAATAGGAAAGATTTTGGAAAAGGAGTTGCAAAAGACCGATCCATCCTATCAGGTGATAAATCTGGCAATACCGGGATATGATTTTGACGGGATTATCCGATGTTTTGAATTATATAAAGACATATTAAAGCCTGTTGCGGTGGTTTACATTTTTTGTCCCAATGATACTTTGTGCGACGTTAAAAAAATTTCCGCCACGGAGTATGACCTGGAATATCATCCCGGTCCTGATGATGAAAAAAATTACCAGGCGATGGTTGCCCGCCAGCAGCCCGGTTACTGGTCATGGGACAAATTTTTTCGCAGCTCTTACTGCAAGGCATATCATGCCCGTGTCCTCAGACGTATATTTGATAAAAGAATTCGCGCTTCTCTTGCCGAGGACAAAGCGCCGGCCGGTTTTGATTTTTTCCCGCCCATTGCCGCGCCGGCAAAAAGTACTCTTGATGATAAGCAAAAGCAATTAATGTTGTATTGTTTAAAACGTCTCCGCGCGGATGCCGGAAGCAGTAATCTTTATATTCTGGATACATCGGATAAATCAATTTTATACAAAAAGGACGACACTGATAACAGAAGATGGGTTATCCGACAGTTCAGCGAAGTGAGCCCGGGAGTAATTGCTATTGATTTTGAAAGTTATGTGAGAAAGACACCTGATGGCCGGAAATTTTTCCTGGATTATGACGACCATTGGTCTGTCGCAGGTCATGCGGCGGCGGCCAGACTGCTCATAGCCAAGTGGTCGAATTAAGTTCAATTTTTTAAGGAGAAGCTTTTGGAAAAGATTCCTCTCTCGGTAGCGTTAATTACAAAAAACGAGGAAGAAAATATTCGTCTCTGTCTGCAAAGTGTCACGTTTGCGGAGCAAATCGTTATCGTAGATTCCGGCAGTACTGATTCTACTTTACAGATTGCGGCACAATTCGGTTGTGAAATCTATAGTGAAGAGTGGCGCGGTTTTGGCCCGCAGAAACAATCGGCAATTGAAAAATGCCGTTATCCCTGGATACTGGTTTTGGATTGCGATGAGCGTATTCCTGAGCGTACCGCGGATATTATAAAAAAGATTGTAACTGATCCTGACACAAAAGAAGCTGGATTCAGCTTTCCCCGCAAGAATTATTTTCAGGGGCGATGGATCAAGCATGCCGGCTGGTGGCCTGATCGGATTGTTCGCTTATTCCGTAAAGAAGCAGGACGGATGACCGCGGCAATTGTCCATGAATCTGTCGAAGTTCAGGGGATGGTCGGGTCTTTAGATATGGCTATTGAGCATTATACAGAGAGCCGGCTAAGCAAAATAATTCAAAAAATTGATCGATATTCAACTCTGGGCGCCGAAACTGCTTTTAAAGAAGGGAAGAAGTCTTCAACAGGCGGCGCTTTCCTGCGCGCCTTATTGACCTTTGTCCAAGACTATTTTTTTCGCCTGGGGATTCTCGACGGCATGCCCGGCTTGACACTGGCTGTTACGGATTCAATTAATAAATTTTTTAAATACGCTAAATTGAGCGAACTTACAAAAACAAACCGTGTCGGTAAATGATCAATGAATAAGCGCTATGGTGACCATCCGGCTGATAGAGTTGATATATCGGTAATTATCGTCAACTGGAACACAAAAGATCTTTTAAGGGACTGTCTGAACTCAGTATACAAAACTGTCACTGATCTTATCTTTGAAATTATTGTTGTTGATAATTTTTCGTCCGATGGTTCTGTGACGATGCTGGAGGAGGAATTTTCTTCCGTCATCAGAATAGTTAATCAAGAGAATAAAGGTTTTGGCGCGGCTAATAATCAGGCATTTGCAATAATGAAAGGCAAATTCGCCCTTCTGTTGAATACTGATGCCATATTGACTCCTCAAGCGGTGAATAAATTATGGGATTTTTGCGAAGAAAATAAAAAGGCTGCAATTGTTTGCGGGCAGCTTTTAAATTCCGACGGTAGTAAGCAAAACTCAATCGCGTCTTTTCCCAGTTTACTCACTCTCGCCGTTAATACCTCTGTGCTGGAATATTTGTTCCCCTGCCTTTATCCCAGTAAAAGATACAAACATACATCGCCTATTGAAGTAGATTCAGTAATCGGCGCCTGCATGATGATAAGAAAAAAAGCTTTGGATGAATCGGGCGCATTTGATGAACGTTACTTTTTCTTTTTTGAAGAAACAGATTTGGCTTATACAATGCGGCTTGGGGGATGGAAAATTTATCATGTCCCGGATGCTTTTATCTATCACTTACAGGGGCAAAGTGTCGGACAAAATGTACGATCGCGCATTGAGTTTTACCGCTCACGGTACCAGTTTTTAAGAAAATGGCACAACTCCCTCTATTTTTATTTGGCTAAAGCAATAATATTTTTACGTTTATTGATTAATGGTGTTTCCACCGCTATATTTACCATATTGACTTTGGGTCTAAACAAAAAGACGCGATATAAATTTGTTATCTATTCTGAATTGATCTCTTGGCATTTTCAAAAAAATAATTATCAGCAAAGCAAAAATAGTCTAACTAATACATTGACACTATAATATGATTTTAGTAATAAACTACAATTTGTTCGATAGGTTACAATACTTTTTTGATGTAATCCAAAGGGCGGAGCTGTAAGAAAAGAATGTTAACTAAAGAAAAATATTTTATTAAAAATAAAACGTGTAGAACCGGGGAGGGAAACTAATTTAATGGGTGAAGTTTATACTGTTTTTAAGGGATTTCTTGATCCTCTTTTTATTGTGTTCGTTTTATTTTTTATAGCTTTTATCA
>JBEKUA010000142.1:0-4052 GCA_049515495.1 Smithella sp.
AATAATCATCGGGAGGAATAGTGGGCGCAAAAAAACCTCCCCACGGAATAGACACGCGGGCTTCTATAAAGGCTTTGGCGACCTGAGAGCTGTGATCATAACTGGCATTGAAAGCGGAATCGGTTATAAAAATATATTTAGCGCCGGCATCCTGCAATTCGCGGGCGTTGCGGGCTACTTCACGCGGCGGGAAAAACCGCATCCGGGCGCCTTCAATGTGGGGATAAGTGCAGTAAGTGCAATGAAACGGACAACCTCTTTTTGTTTGCAAGTTGAGCATGCCGCCATAGGACAGATAAAATTGCGTGTTTGGGTTTACCGGATTAAAATGTCTTTTAATATCACCGTCCCATGGTTCATAAACGATGTCAGTTTTTTCTTTTGTCAAAACACCCGGTATTTGTTTAACATCAATGTTTTTCTCCAACGCATCCAGTAGCAAAGATAATCTTTCACCTTCACCGACTATTCCATAATCGGCAGCCAGCGCCTGCATAAACTCAACGGGGAAAATAGTAAAACCGCTGCCGCCTAAAATTATTCGGGCATTTGAATTTGTTCTGATCCGGCTGATTAGACTCTGGTATTCGGGCAAGAAGCCCCTGCTGTTTATCACATCGGTATTATCAATGTTTCTGATGGATATTCCTATAAAATCGGGAGAAAATTCTCTGATCAAAGTTTCCAACTCATCCGGATTGGCAAAATCATTTAAGTCTGCAATTTTAGTCTGATAACGGGAATCCAGAGAACCGGCTACGTAATCCAGCCCCAGCGGATATACCGGATAGGGAATTCTCAGAATATTTGCTGAAATTAGCAGTACTTTCATAATGGAAATAAAAACGCGTAAAACGCTAACAGTTCATTTTTCCCCGTGCGCTAAAAATTAACCTTTTTTCTGATTCTTGGAAATGTGTGTGGCCAGCGCGCGCACGGAAGCGAAAACTTTAACACCCAGTTCTTTGCTTTCGATTTTAACGCCATAGTCTTTTTCAATCATCATCACCAGTTCAAGCACATCGATGGAATCAATTCCCAAATCGCCGCCGACAAGCTGGGTATCATCTCCAATATCTTTAGGACCAACATCAATCAGCCCCAGTGTCTGGATAATTTTAACTTTAAGTTCACCTATTATTTCTTCAATCTGACTCATTCAACACTCCTGTTTTTATCTGACTTTTCACATCTCTTTATTTTTTTATTGTGCCGTTTTTCAAATCTTCTACATGTAGCAATCCGGACGTTTTAGCTTCATTACCGAGAATTTTTTCAAGTATAACCCGCACGGTCCAACGGCCAAGTGCCCTCCCATATTGAGGACCGGCAAGATAAATACCCAGCATCAAAAGCAACCAGGAAATACCGTAAATCAAAGGAATTCCTATAACTCCTAAAGCTGGGTTTTTTAGCCATGCGGCAATTCCTCCTACTATAAATACGGCGGGAATGCCAAGAAGATAACTAATAAATATTATAACGAGACCTGTAATTACGGTGCCGGTAAGTTTCTCTTTAAAGATACTCAGATCAGCGTGTTCATCTATTGCCGCCCTGCAAAATCCTTTCCGGGCAAAATAAAGTGCTGCTTTTTTTATTATACTCAAGATATTTCCTGTAAAAAATATATGATAAAGATTCTTTAGTGGATAAAATAAAGCATGGCAAATAGTTTTAATGACCTTATTAATTACCTTTCCATGATCCCGCCAATAGAATGTTTCGAATGAAGCGGGTAATCTTTGTAGGCAATATTCTTAAAAATTCCAGTGCGAGCCTGCCCGACAGTAGCAATCAATTCATCGTCTACATAAATACGTCCATCTCCGATTACTATGCTCGCGCCTGATTCCTTCAACCGTGAATAACGTCGCACATCAACTTCAAAACGGACACATTTGTTGAATGGACGAATCTGGCCGTTGAATACAACATCGCCGCACCCCAACGCTCTGCCCGTCCCCAGCGAACCATTCCAGACACAGAAAAAGCCAAGCAACTGCCATATCGCATCCACGCCAAGACATCCGGGCTGAACCGGATCACCCTGAAAATGGCATTGAAAATACCAGGCGTCCAGCCTGATATCCTGTTCGGCTATTATTTTACCCTTCTTGCCATCGCTTTGGATCAATAATATGCGATCAATCATGAGAAAGGGAGGCGCCGGAAGCCTCGCTTCAAAATGTTCGGGAGGATCGGTAACCAGCTTACCGTAAGCAAAAGCGAGAATTTCTTCGAAATTAAAATGATCGCGTTTTATAAATTCCTGATATTTCATAATTATTTTTTCTCTTTCCCTAAATAGGGGCCATGAAACGGGAACAGTATAATGATCTCTGGATAAAAGTTTATTTTAAGTATTGGTACGGATGCCCGGACTTCAATAAACTGCGGCAAAAAATTGTAAGGCCGGATTATTACTTTAATTTATTTTGATTATAAGAAAAAGCCTCTTTTGTCAAAAGAAAAAATCCCCTGGAAAACATGCCATATCAATATGGGGCTCATTATAAAAACCAATGGCGCTTGAAAGAAAATTGAGCTATAAATAATGTCATAAAAAACATTAAAAAAGGAGAATAAATGAACAGAGCTGCCCTTCATAAAATCAGTTATGGTCTATATATCGTCACCTCAGGGCAAGACGGTAAATTCAACGGTCAGATTGCCAACTCTATGTTTCAGGCTACATCGGATCCGGCGACAGTCGCCATCAGCATAAACAAGAAAAATTACACTAATGAATTGATAAAACTCAGCCGTAAATTTGTTATTTCTATTCTTTCCCAGGCAACGCCTATGACTTTTATCGGCAATTTCGGTTTTAAGAGCGGGCGCAATATCAACAAACTGCAAAATGTAAAAATAAAAACAGGAACAACTAAAGTGCCCATCGTCCTGGAAAATACAGTCTCCTATATAGAAGTTGAACTGGAAAAAGAATTGGATTGCGGCACACATACTATTTTCGTCGGCAAAATTGTTGATTGCGATGTAGTGAATGATGCCGAACCCATGACTTACGCTTATTATCAAGATGTCAAGGGAGGCAAATCACCGAAAACAGCTCCTACTTATGTAAAAGATGAAGCTTCCGCCGCGTCCCATGCCTCCGCCAGTTACGTTTGCAGTGTTTGCGGCTATGTTTATGACGAGCTTAAAGGCGATCCTGATAATGGCATTGCCCCCGGAACAAAATTTGAAGATTTGCCGCAAACATGGACGTGTCCTGTATGCGGCGCGGATAAATCAAAATTTGAAAAGAGTAAATAGCGTTTGATTTTTTCGCGAATACAAGTAAAATGTTATTGTAAAATGTCTTTTAAAGACGTTTCATTCCACGTTTGCGCAAGCATCTTTGAAACCGGGAGGATATAACGATTATGAAAACAAGAAAACTCTCAAGCCTGTTAATTTGTCTTAGTCTTGCATTTGCCTTTCTTCTTGTCCAACAGGCTTACGCCACTCTCGGCGAATCAGCCGACTCGATAGCGACAAACAAGAAAACTCTCTCGGCGGTACGAAGTTCCACGAAAACATTTTCGAAATACTCCATTCACGAGTTCCAGTCTGAAACCATAACCGTCCGGGAATATGTGTCGCCTTCAGGCATTGTATTCGGCATCGCGTGGAACGGCCTGACTTATCCCGATCTGACGCCGCTTTTGGGATCCTATGCTTCCGAACATCAAAAGGCGGCAAGTCATATCAATAGGCAGCCGGGACACAAATACGTTAAGGTGGAATCAGATAATGTTGTTGTAGAGAAATGGGGACATATGAGAAATTTGCAGGGACGCGCCTACGCGCCTGCTTTGATACCACAAGGAGTGAGCGCCGATGAAATTAAATAAACTGCTTTATTTTATTCTGATTTCTTTACTGGTAATAAGCTACAGCGGATGTGGAGGTGGAGGCGGCGGCAGTACAAGCACTCCCACTGTGACACTTGCCTCTATTACCGTAACACCGGCAAACCCGGGGATACTTTTGGAAACGGCAACAACACAACAATTTACTGCAACCGGAACTTATTCAGACAGCAC
>JBEKUA010000143.1:0-4049 GCA_049515495.1 Smithella sp.
TATGACTATAGCTATTTTTCGTTTTATGCTCCCGGCTAAGGATATCAAGCTTTGCGGCGGCAAGGAAAAAAATCTGCGCCAATTACTTCCTTTGGGCATTTTATCCGGCGCAAATTCTCTCATGACCGGAAACTATTTAATCACAGCAGGACGTGACAGTACTCTGGACCATGAAATGATTTTGGATTTGGGACTAAACCCTACGAGAATGCAGACGAAATGTAAATGTGATGCCGGAGGGATTAAATCCTGCAAATCAAAAACTGCTTTAAAGTAAAAAGGTCATTTGCCGTTATATTTGTCTTTTGTCCAGTACCCGCAATATTTTTCCTTTCTGCCGCAAAAGACTTTTGGACTCAACCAGTCTGACGTCAACGTTAATGCCTGTTACCGATCCGATGCGCTTCTTGATCGCTTCCAGAAAAGACCTCTGCTTCTGCAGTTCCAGAGAAAATATTTTATCCGTAACTTCAACGACCACCTCCAGACTATCCATCGCGCCTTTTCTTTCCACAACTATCTGATAGGGCGTCTCCCCCTGCGCCACGCTAAAAAGCGCATCCTCGATTTGCGTCGGAAAAACATTTACGCCTTTGATAATAAGCATATCGTCGGACCGCCGCGTTATCTTCTTCATGCGCGCCATAGTCCGGCCGCATTCACATGGAACATAATCAATACTGGTGATATCCCCCGTACGGTAACGAATCATGGGAAAGGCTTCTCTGGTCAGTGTTGTAAGCACCAGTTCACCCGTGCTTCCGGCAGGCAATATCTCTGTTGTTTCCGGATCAATAATCTCCGGAATGAACGCATCTTCATAAATATGCAGACCTTTTTTGCACAAACATTCGCCGGCAACGCCGGGACCTATTATTTCGGAAACACCATAATTGTCGGTCGCGCTTAAAAACAGCCTTCTTTCAATTTCTTCACGCATCGCCTCCGACCAAGGCTCCCCGCCAAAGAGTCCCACTTTTAAAGAAAGCGACTTGGGATCAATGCCAAGCTGCTCAATGCGGTTCGCCAGAGCGATGGCATAACTGCACGTGCTGACTAACACCGTGGTTTTATAATCCTGCATAATCATAATTTGCTTATCCGTATTTCCGGTGCCCATCGGAATAACCGACGCGCCAATCGCTTCCGCGCCGTAATGCACGCCGAATGCTCCGGTAAAAAGACCGTAACGGAAAGTTATCTGCACTACATCATCATGAGTCACACCTGCGGCAGTCATAAAACGCGCCGCCAGATTAGACCAGATTTTTATGTCATTTTTAGTGTAACCCATCACGATTGGCTTGCTGGTCGTGCCGGAGGATGAATGAATGCGAACAACTTCTCTCAGAGGCACGGCAAACATGCCGTAAGGATAATTAATGCGCAGGTCTTCTTTCGTGGTAAAAGGCAATCTGGTCAAATCGGATAAAGAACGGATATCTTCCGAAATAATACCTGAATCGTTAAATATTTTCCGATAATGAGTAACATTCTTAAATACCCTGTTGATTATAGCCTGAAGTCTTTCCAATTGAAGTTGCTCGAGCTCATCCCGTGACATACACTCATGAGTCGCATCCCAAATGTTCATAAAAAAACCTCCCGGAGGGCTGCTGAAAAAAACCGTTTGCTGTGTTGTGCTTCGTCCATCGTGGCTGCAACGTACGTAAAAAAACGTTTCACTCCCGGGGGATTTGCACGCCTTGCATCGGGCTATTTTAAAACAGCAAAATAATAGTTTACGTTTTCACTTACTTTCATCATTCTTATCGCTCCCATATCTCCTTTTTATCTTTGCCGAGATATGCTCTCTGAACATCTTTATTTTCCAACAATTCGGCGGACGTACCCTCTAAAATCAAGCGGCCGTTTTCCAGCACATAGCCGCGATTGGCCATCTTGAGCGCTGCCCTCGCGTTTTGTTCAACCAGCAGAACCGTTGTTTTTTTCTCCCGTGACAAATTTTCTATGACCCGAAAAATTTCCTGGGAAACCATTGGCGCAAGCCCCATAGAAGGCTCGTCCAGAAGCATCAGTTTCGGTCTGGCCATGAACGCCCGGCCGATAGCGAGCATTTGCTGCTCCCCTCCCGATAAGGTTCCGGCAAGCTGTTTTCGCCTCTCCCTGAGAATGGGAAATAAATCATAGACCATTTCTTTATTTTTTTTCACATCATCCCCGCCGCCCAGTATTTTGTGTTTCAGATAAGCTCCCAATTCCAGATTATCCTCCACCGAAATCGGTTTAAAAACCTGCCTTCCTTCCGGAACCTGAGAAATCCCCATCCGGACAATCTGGTGCACAGCGAGATTATCTATCGGCACATCATTAAAAATAATCTGGCCACTGCGTGGATGCACCACTCCGGACAAAGAATTAAGAAGCGTTGTCTTGCCGGCACCGTTGGCGCCGATAAGAGTTACTATTTCGCCTTCAGTCAAATGAAGAGAAACGTTCTTCAGCGCCTGCGCCTGCCCGTAATATGTATTGATGTTCTTTATCTTTAACATAGAGACCTTGTAAAAAATCCATATGCAGCTTTGTGCTGCATATTTCGTCACTGCGGCGTATGTAGTAAGTACGCCTCATTCCTCAATATTTGCACGCCTCACCTCTGGAACTTTTTGCCAAGTCGCTAAATTTACGATCTTCAGTTCCATAACGCAGAACCAACTTAAATTAATATTCCCTTCTTCCTTTGCAATGAAAAAACCATAGCGCAATGCAGTATATGGCAATTTTAATAAGCCGTTCTCACGCGTCGCCTAAATATGCAGAAATCACAGCAGGATTTTCCTGAATCTCCCGCGGTGTCCCCTGTGCCAGTTTTTTCCCCAGATTCAAAACTACGATGGAATCACAAATATCCATCACCAGATCCATATCGTGCTCCACAAGCACTATCGTTATGCCGGTTTTTCTGATCTTGCGGATGAGCAAGGCAAGCTCCGTGGTTTCCCTGCTGTTTAAACCAGCTGCCGGTTCATCCATCAAAATAACCTGTGGATTGGCAGCAAGCGCGCGGGAAATTTCCAGCAGTCTTCCTTTGCCAAAAGGTAAATTGCCGGCCTTCATATCGGCGTGATCAGCCATGCCTGTATACTCCAGCCACTCCAGACTCATCTTCCTGATATATTTTTCTTCTTTTATCTGACGGGGCAATTTGAAAGCGCAGGAAAAAATACCGCTTTTGCTTCCGGTGTGGAGCCCAACCATAACATTTTCAAGAACTGTCATCCGCCCGAACAACTCCACATTCTGAAATGTGCGCACCAGACCAAGTCCGGCAAGTGCCTCCGTATTAAAAGAAGAAATGTTCTTTCCACCAAGATAAACTTCACCTGATGTCTGCGTATAAAGACCGGTTACAATATTAAAAAGCGTGGTCTTACCAGCGCCGTTAGGGCCTATAACGCCGGTTATCGATTCGCCGGTCACGGAAAATGAAACATCTTCCAGCGCAGTCAACCCACCGAAAACTTTAGTTATGCCGTTAAGCCTGAGCATGATCATCTTTCCTTTTTATCATTCTGGCTGCGATAAATTCCGCTATTGCCCCAATGCCGCTTACAAGACCGCCCGGCATGAACATCGTCATTAAAATCAGCATCAATCCATAAATAACAATATCAAAATTCTGAAAAACACGCAGCAATTCCGGCAGCATCGTTAAAATTGCCGCACCCAGAAATGAGCCGTAAATACTACCTAAGCCCCCGACAACGACCATTGTAAGCAACTCCACGGAAAAATTGAATCCGAAAGACGCCGGAGCGATAAAGGTCATGATATGGGCGTAGAGGCTTCCCGCGACGGCGGAGATAACTGCGGAAACCGCAAAAATCTGTACTTTTAGAATTCTGGCGTTAACACCCATCACGCGGGCGGCCACTTCCGAATCATGAATGGCTCGCAACGCCCGGCCAATTCTCGATTGGGATAAATTGATGGATAACAACATGACGGCCAGAGTGAACGTCCAGACCAGGTAATAATTATTCAAATCATTGTCAAAATTCAATGAACCGATATGAAGATTGGGTATT
>JBEKUA010000144.1:0-4045 GCA_049515495.1 Smithella sp.
TCATCCTTGAATACGCGGGTCAGAAAACCCATCTCATACATATCGCGCGCCAGGAAATCCTTGCGTCCACTGTAGATGATCTCACGCGCACGGTAGATAGGCATGGCCCTGGCAATGCGCACGGTACCGCCCCATCCGGGCAGGATACCCATGTTGATCTCTGTGGTGCCAAACTTGGCCGACTCCCGCGCATAAACGAGATCGCACATCAGAGCCAGTTCAAGACCTCCAGCGAGACAGTGACCGGTCACCTTGGCAATGACCACTTTTTCACAAAGCTCAATAGCCTTGCCGATGCCATAGCCGTCATGAGCCAGCCAGTTGAGAGATTCCTGATGCTCCGCGAGCGACGGAAAGATGCTCAGGTCTCCGCCTGTGCAAAATGCTTTTCCGTTTCCGCCCAGGACAACTACCGCGACCTCGGGAATATCTCTGACCTTCCGAAATGTATTAAGCAGTTCGGCGGCCATTTCTCTGTTGATGGCGTTATATTTGTCCGGCCTGTTTAAAGTAATGTAGCAAACAGTTCCCTTGATTTCATAAGTGATGGTTTTATATTCAAACATGGATCATCTCCTTTACTTTTTGCCTGCAGGACGGAAGTAGGGTAGAAAATATCCGTTACGTTCATGAAATAAGACTTCTACGTCCATGTCAAACCTGATATCCTCCGGTTTACAGTCTACGATCCGGGTCATCATTCTTATCCCCTCATCCAGATCAACATAGGCAATCGTATAGGGAAGCTCATCCATAAACTTGGGCTCAACCATGCTGTAGGCTGTGGAGAAGGTATAGATCTTCGCCTTGCCGCTTGCCTCGATCCAGTCTATGTTGCCGGACCAGCACTCAGGACAGAATTTCCTCGGATAGAATATTTTTGATTCACAGTCCTTGCAGACCTGAATAAGCAGTTTGCCCTGTTTGGTGCCTTCCCAAAATTTCTCCGACCACGGTTGTGTCTCCGGTATCGGTTTTGTCATATCGAATTCCATTATTTAATCTCCTTTCCCCAGATGGTGCTGATTTGGTTGAATCCCGATCCGCCGGCGGCGTTCTGATAGACATACTTACAATTTTTAACCTGCCGCTCACCAGCCTTGCCCATGAGTTGTCTGGCTGTCTCAACATAGGTGGCCGCGCTCACGCCCGAACCTGTGTGCCCGCGTCCAGGGGCATCGCCGATGGTCGACCAGGGAATATCGCCGCCAAAGGACATCCGGCCGTCAAGGAAATATTGTCCACCCTGACCGGGAGGCGCTACTTCGAGGCATTCCGCTATAAACGGATGAGCAAATGGATAGGCCACATAGCAGTTCCATAAACTCACATCTTCCTTGGTGATGCCTGCCTGAGCCATAGCTTCTTTAGCGGTTACCCGGAAGCCTTCATCCACCTTCGCAAAATCCCGCAGGACGCAGGTCCCGCTGAAATAACGCACGGAATCACCCAGCTTGTAGGCTGCAGGCCGTTTCATCTTCTTGGCATCCTCGGCTGAGACAATGACCATCGCGCACCCGCCGTCGCCCAGAATATTGCTCTGCCTCTTGCGCAGAGGCGTATTGAGCAAATCGGAAGCCATTACCTTCTCCACCGACGGAACATCTTTCTGGTAGAAAATGGAATTGGGATCCCGGGATGCCCAGCTGCGCAGCGCCGTGACCACTGAGGCCATCTGCTCCTCTGTCCAACCGGAATCATGCATCCAGCGATTGGCCATCAGGCCCATGATGATGTTATAGGTGGTTCCAAAGGGGTATTCCCACTGCAGATCAATCCCCGCCTTGGCAAAAAAATTGATCTGATCGATCAACGGAATCGTGGAATGGAGAGTGACGTGCTGCACGATTACAGCCTTGGCAACGCCGCTCGTTATCCACTCTTCGGCCAGCCGTATGGCGTTAGAGGTGGAAGCCCCGCCGGCATTGACACTGACTGCATCCTTGCACCCTTTAAGTCCGAGTTCTTCGGGTAGTTTGCCGAACGAAAGCTCGGCAGCGATGGTCGGCTGGGCCTGCGGCGTAACACTGATCACGCCTTCGATGTCATTCTTATGGAGACCAGAATCTCTCACTGCCTCCATGCATGTGTCATAGATAATGTCCCATTGTGTTCGTTCCGGCATGTTGCGCGTCGGGACCTCGCCAATACCAATAATTGCGATTTTGTGTTTGCTCATACTGAACGCATCCCCCTTTTGTTAGGCTGTTCATTTTATACTTGACAATACCATACAGTTCTGTATTGGTAAGTTATTAAATAGCGTATTTTTATTTTATGTCAAGTAATTTTTTATGAATGTAAGAAATATTTTTTAAGTACTTGATTAATTTCTATATTTTAGTTATTAAAAAATCGTCAAAGAAAGGAGAATATTTTGAAAAAAATCCAGATATTGCAGCGACTGCCGAGACACATGAAAATATCCGAACTTAGCGCTTATTTAAAAACGCCTTCGGCAACCATACGATACTACATCAAAGAAGGCCTTCTTCCGGAACCAATCCGTACCAGCATGACTATGGCATACTATACGCATGAGCATATTAAGGGCCTCCGGAATATCGATGCGTTGAAGAAAAAAGGATTGTCTCTTATGGCAATCAAAGAGAAGATAAACGCGGATGCACCTGGAGTTTCTCATAAAAAGGAAAAGTCCACTGATATCGTTTATAATAGTAAAAGGGATGATATCGTGAAGGCGTCCGTTAACCTATTCCGTAAAAAGGGATACGACGCGACCAGCATAGATGAGATAATAAAAGAAGCAGGTATTGGAAAGGGAACATTTTATCAGCATTTTAAAAACAAGGAATCACTTTTCTTCGAATGTACTGATAACGTATTTTACGACATTGGTATGGAAATTCCTCAAATTCGTAAAGAAAAAGATGTTATGCGGCGCCTTTGGAAACGGGCGTTCTTTTTTGTACGTTCTCACCAACACATAACTAACATGCTCAACCTTGTTAGGGGCGCTTCTATCAAGGAAAATCCAAATTTTAAAGAAAAGCTTGATGCTGTGACTAAGAACCTCATCTTGCCAATTCAAAATGAACTTGAAATAGCCATTTCAGAAAAAAGGATAAGATTGAAAGACAGCATGTTGATGGCACATCTGCTTATGGGAGCCGGGGAATATACAATCTATTATTATATAGACCATAAGGTAAACATTGATGATCTTATAATTAAAGCGTGGGACGTTGCTTTCCATGGCGCCTATCCTGCTGAAGAAAAGGCGTCCAATATAATCGCTAAAGATAAAGTGCCGGAATATAAGAATTCAACTTATGCCAAGCAGTATTATGTGCCTGCTGAAAGAAAAGAGAAGATCATATCAGACGGTGTCAAACTTTTCTTTCAAGCTGAAAGAAAAGAGAAGATTATATCAGCCGGTGTCAAACTTTTCTTTAACAAGGGATATACAGATACCACCATAGCCGACATTGCAAACAAAACACATTTAAGTAAAGAAATTTTTTATATCTATTTTAAAAATAAGGATGAGCTGTTTATAGAATGCGCAAATAAGATATTTCATGACATGTACAATCATGTCTGGCAGAATATTAAAGAAGAACCGGACATAATTAAGCGACTATGGAAAAGAATTTATGCCTTCTTTGATTCTTATCCGCAATGGGTTGTCATGATGAATCTCGTCAGGGGTTTGTCAGTGAGTGAAAACCTTGTTCTTAAGAAAAAACTGTTTCAGCTGTTGCGGCAGATGATTAATCCTGTTATCCGTGAATTCGAGCAACTCCGGCAAGAGGGACGCTTTCGGAAAGATTTGGACAGTGAAGTTGCCGGATATGTCTTTATGGGAATAGTCGAGTTTGGAGCTTACTTAATAAATAAAAAAATGTATTCTAGAGAGAAGGTTGCTGAATATATCGACATAATTTTACAACATGGCGTGTTGGGTTAATTACGATTTTCGTGTAAAGTTCTTTATTCATCTGTGATCGCCTTTTATATAATGCCAATAACATTTTTTCTAAGTTATGGCAATTAGCAGATGATTTTTTGATGGCTCTCCCGG
>JBEKUA010000145.1:0-4041 GCA_049515495.1 Smithella sp.
CTCGAGAACGCGGCCAGGGCGGGCATAAGGTTATGGGGCCCCAACTGCATGGGCTTCATTGACGGCAATAAAACTTACGTCTTTTCGTTTATCCATTCATTGGTGTGGCAGGATGTGCTCAGAGGCGGAAACGTCGGCCTTATCGTTCAGAGCGGCATGCTTTCCGCCGGTTTCCTGCTTCACGCCCTGCAGGAAGGAATCATGGGCGTGAGCAAGGTGTGTTCCATCGGCAACAAGTGCGATATTGATGAAAGCGACCTCCTTGAATACATGATAAACGACTCCGATACGGAAGTCATCGCCTGCTATCTCGAATCACTCGTGGACGGAAGAAGATTTATCAACCTCGCAAAGGAAACTAAAAAGCCGGTCATCGTTCTAATGGGAGGCAGAAGTTCCGAAGGAGCCAAAGCGGCGCAAAGTCACACGGCGAGCCTCTCCGGTAATTACAAGGTGACAAGCGGCGCTTTCAGGCAGGCGGGAGTAGTTGAGGCATTCGACCCGGCCCAACTCACCGACATGGCGCGGGCTTTCGCGAAGAATATGCCTTTTCAACCTGATCCCCAAAAAGGCACGGCCATTCTCACCTTCTCCGGAGGCGCCGGAACAATTACAACCGATCTTATGGACGATTGCGGACTTTCGCTGGCAAAACTCTCCGATAAAACACTCGCGTCTATCGCGGAACTTTTTCCTTCATGGAACAAACCCGATCATCCCCTTGATCTCTGGATAGCCATTGAACAGCACGGTTATGAAAAAGTATTCCGCCGTTCTCTCAACGCGGTCATGAATGATCCGGGTGTTGACTCGATTATATTTCAGTCCTATGCCACGCCGTTAATCAATCAGGAATTTTTTAATGAACTTACTGATCTTGTCAAAAAGCATAAAAAGCCTGTCGTAATATGGATAGAGGGAAGAAAGGATTTCGCCGAGTATTTAAGAGGCCTCGCCGAAAACGCGGGACTGCCCGCTTTTAGAGAACTGGCCAGATGCGTAACCGTCCTGAGTGGCATGAAACGTCACTTTACAAAAAAGCCGATTAATTAAAGGGGGATTTATTATGGCGCGTATACCCTACTGCAAATTGTCAGAGACAGATACGGAGAAAATTCAGTTACTGGGAACAGCGCCCAATGATCTAAATATTTTCAAAATCATTACTCACGCCCCGGTAGATCTGGCCCGTCAATTTATCAGTCTGCCCGCGGCAGTGCTCCTGTGCGGCAAACTTGATCCGATCCTCAGGGAAATGGCCATTACCCGCGCGGGTATCGTATGCGAATCTAAATACGAAGTTTTTCAGCATCGCAAGATTTGCAGGCAGGTCGGCATGCCGGAAGCAAAAATCGAAGCGCTTTATACGGGTTCAACATCACCGTTATTTTCCGAATTAGAAAGCCTTGTTCTGAGCTTTACCGAAGAAACAGTTCGGGACCGCACGGTCAGCAATGAAACCTTCGCCGCCATAAGCCAGCATCTTACCCATGAAGTGCTGGTCGAACTGGCCATCGCGGTGGGGTGTTATATGATGATAAGTATTTTTCTCAACACTTTTGAAGTTGATATTGAAGATCAGTCATCCGAGCCGTATGATTGATTGAGCGTTATCAACCGAACACGCCGCATTGACTTGCGCCAATATGATGAACCCTATGAAAAAATCAAGTAAAGGCAAATGGCTTGTTTATGTCCTTAAATGCCGGAAAAATTATCTGTATACGGGAATCACAAATAATCTTGAAAAACGCCTCAAGGAGCACGCAGAAGGCAGGGGAAGCAAATTTGTGAGAGCATGGAGGCCGTTTGAGTTGTTAAAAATATTATCTTGCGATAATTCCACAAAAGCAAGACAATTGGAATACAAAATAAAAAAAATGAAAAGAGCAAAGAAGCTGGAATTTTGGGGTATAAAAAACGCCGACTGACGCGTTGGCAGCGCTAAAGCAGCATTGTTGTCCCCCTTTAGAGGGGGCATCAAGAAGCGACGGGGGAGGAAACAAAGAAATTTCACCCCCTTAATCCCCCGCCTGCGGGGGACAAAAAAAAGTGAAAGACTTGAAGATGAGTATTATAACTACGAAAGGCCTGACAAAAAACTACGGCAAAATAGAAGCGGTTCGAAGCATCGACCTGAACATAGAAAAAGGCGAAATATTCGGATTGCTCGGGCCTAACGGCGCCGGCAAAACCACGACCATCGGCATGCTCTGCACGATTGTCCGCCCGACATCTGGCAGCGCCGCAATAGCAGGCTGCGATGTCATTAAGGAGCCCGCGCAGGTAAGACGCAAAGTCGGCATAGTGTTTCAGGACCCCACGCTCGATACGGTTCTTTCCGGAAGGGAAAACCTTGAACTTCACGCGCGTCTTTACGGAGTTCCCCGGGCTGTCCGGGAAAAAAGAATAACGGAGATGCTGGAACTGGTGGATCTGCGACAGCGCAGTGATGATCTGACCCGCACATACTCGGGCGGAATGCGCAGACGCCTGGAACTCGCGCGGGGTCTTTTGCACAGGCCGGCTGTGCTCTTTCTGGACGAGCCTACGCTGGGGCTTGATCCGCAAACACGGGCGCGAATCTGGGAATACATCAAAAGAATGGCCCAGGTGGAACAGACTACCGTTGTGCTTACAACCCATTACATGGAAGAAGCCGAACAGGTTTGCGACCGTGTGGGGATTATCGATCATGGCCGGATAATCGAACTCAATTCTCCCGATGCTCTGAAAGAATCGATGGGCGGCGATACGGTTGTGCTGAAAGTTAAAGAGCCCAACTTGGAAAAAATACGATCACTCCCTTATGTATCGAAAGCCGCTGTAATTGACGGCACGGTGGAGATAACGATGAGAAATGCCAATCAGCACCTGCCCGATCTCCTTTTCCATATTCAAAATGTGGAGTGCGTGGAAATCAAAGTACCCACATTAAGCGACGTGTTTATTAAGCTGACCGGAAGAGATATCCGGGAAGATGCCCCGGAGGATTCCGGAGGCTGGGTGGATTCGGTAGTCCGTTACCGTCAGAGAGGATCGTGATGGCTATGCCTAATGCTGTGCCCAATGCTGCAAATGACAGGTTTATCCGCAGGGAATTGATGGGTATTTACGCTGTCTGGTGGCGGGAATTCAAAGTATTCCAGCGCGAGAAAAGCAGAATCGTTTCGAGCATTGTTCAGCCGCTCATGTGGCTTTTCCTGTTCGGCAGCGGTGTGGGAGCGAGCGTCAGCGTAAGCAATATCAATTATCAGGATTATATATATCCCGGTATACTTGCCATGCTTGTGCTTTTCGGATCGGTATACTTCGGCCTCTACATTGTCTGGGACCGCAAGCTCGATGTACTCAAGGCCATACTGGTTGCGCCGGTGTCGCGTCTGTCCGTCTTTATGGGAAAGGTTTTAGGCGGATGCACGGATGTTACGATGCAGATTATTATTCTCTTTCTCTTCTCTTTTATGTTTCCGTCTATAAATCCCTGGGGCATTCCGCCGGCGCTGCTGTTATTGTTTATTACATCCATCGCGCTGGTTTCGATGGGGCTAGCTCTTGGCTCTTTGTTTGAAAGTCTGGAGGGATTCCAGCTTATTTCATCTTTTCTGATATTTCCGCTCTTTTTCTTATCCGGCGCTCTGTTTCCGGTTGACGAAAAGCTTCCCTTCTGGCTGCGGGGACTGGTAAAGATTAATCCCCTTACTTATGCCGTAGACGGTGTCAGGGGAGCATTGCTCAATATTCATATTTTCCCATTTTATGTTGATTTCATCGTTGTCACTTTCTTCGCGGTTGTTATGTTTTTTGTGGGGAGTGTTCTCTTTAGCCGGATGAAATAACACCAATACCAATCCTAAATTTAAGCACTATTTTCGTTGGCGTCGTTGTCGGCTTCCTCAACGTATTACAAATACGCCTCGTCGCCTCCTCCTAGCCGCCTCAATATCATCTTTAATTTAGGATTGGTATACTATTGGGGGAACCATTTATGCGTTATTTGCCCTGTCGTTTAGAAGCGCTAAAGTTGGATTGACCGTCTTG
>JBEKUA010000146.1:0-4033 GCA_049515495.1 Smithella sp.
AGGATATTTTAATTACAAACGATATGGAAAACGTGCTTTTGTATGCACGTCTGGTCAACGGTTTCAAACCGGATATGGAATTAGCAGTATTGGCAGGAATTCCCGCGACTTTTACGATGCAACTTGACGTTTATCAGGAACGGTCTTTTTCATGGGATAAAAAAATATTCAGTCAGGAAATTAAACGCTCCATAAAATATGATAATCTTAAAAAAATATTTAGTGTTTTCTCCAGCAATAAAAAAGAACCGGTTATATTCACCGAGTTTGAAAGCGCGCAAAAGGCAATGGCGGATTTTAATGGAATTATCGCCGCTCCTCTATCTTCGCTTACGAAGGGGAAAAATTATTACGTTATGATCAAAGTTAAAATGGATAAGGTGCGTTTGCCCCTGCACATGGAATATGTCTTTTTCTTTGTTTCCTATTGGGATTTTGAAACATCCTGGTATCGGCAGAATTTTTCTTATTAATGAGTGATGGTATTCAAAAATATTTGAAACGCATTTTTTAACCAATGGAAGAAAAAAAGAAAATAAGCAGCATTGATGATAAGGAACGCAGAAAGCGCCGCCGGGAATGGATTATCATGGTGGTCGTTGGCGTTTTAGCCATCGCCTTTACTCTGATAGCCAGTCAGATTTTTAATAAAGATGCACTGCCCCTGTCGGCAAATATTTTCGTTTATGGTATCAGCAGTATAAATGTTATTTTAATACTACTTCTGCTCTTCCTGATTATCAGGAATGTCGTTAAGCTCTTTTATGAACATCGCCGCGGTGTTATCGGTTCCAAACTCAGAACAAAACTGGTGGCTACTTTCGTCGGGTTATCGCTTGTTCCGACAATTTTACTTTTTTTATTCGCCATTAATTTTCTTTCTTATGGTATCGAGTCCTGGTTCAATCTCAAGATTGGCGACGCTTTAAACAAGTCGCTGGAAGTAGCCCAGGTTTATTACCAGCAGATGGAGGAACAGGCCAAATTTAATGCCCGTCAGATGAGCGCGGATATCACGAAAAACCGTCTCTACGAGAAAGAGCGCGTGGAATATCTGAAGAGTTTTATCAGTGAGCGTCAGAAGAATTCTAAAATAGGCATGGTCGAAACTTATTTTGATGCCCAGAAAGAAAAAACGGTTTTCGCCGATGTTGAACATCCTGAACTGATTCCGGTCACGCTCGCTCCCGAAATGATAGAGGATATTTATACGGGCAAGGAAAAATCCACGATTCAGGCAACGAATATCGGAGACGCGGTTGTCGGGATTGTGCCGGTTTTCTCTTTCGCGGTGCCTTCGGAAGTGATCGGGCGCATTTCGGTCAGTTACGTTGTCCCTAAAGGGTTCGTGGATAAACTCCGGAGTATTGCCGATGCCTCGGGACAGTATGGCCGTATAAAGCTTCTGAAAAATCCGATCAAATCCAATTATATGATTACCCTGTCCATAGTGACTCTGGTGATTATATTTCTGGCGACATGGTTCGGGTTGACTCTGGCCAAGGAAATAACAGTTCCTATTCAGGATCTTGTTCTGGCTACCAATAGAATAACGCAGGGAGATCTGGACAGCCGTATTAACATTGAGGCGGATGATGAAATCGGACTTCTGGTAAAATCCTTCAATCAAATGACGGGGGATTTGAAGAAAAGCAAAAACAGTCTGGAAGAAGCCAACATAACTCTGGAGCGGCGGCGCAAATATACGGAAGCAATTTTGCGCAATGTTTCCGCCGGAGTTGTTTCCGTGGATAAAACGGGAATGATCACGACCATTAATCGCGCGGCGGAGAAAATGTTCGATATCAGCGCGGAGAAAGTTGTTTTTCATAATTATCGCGATTTAATGATGCCGGAGCATCTTTCTTTAGTTGACGAATTTTTACAGGAAATGAAAGAAAGCAATGAAAGCCTGCTGGAAAAGCAACTCGAAGTCATGCTTAAGGATAAAGCTCTTACTGTTTTGCTCACGATTACAACGATTGCGGATGAAGAAGGCAATGATTCCGGTATCGTTGTTGTTTTTGAAGATTTGACTCAACTGCAAAAGGCGGAGCGTGCCGCTGCCTGGCGTGAAGTCGCCCGCCGTATGGCGCATGAGATTAAAAATCCGCTCACGCCGGTTCAGCTTTCCGCGCAAAGATTACAGAAAAAATATGGAGATAAACTGGGGGAAGAAGGTTCGGTATTTAAGGAATGCACGCAGACCATTATCGGTCAGGTGGAAGTTTTAAAGAATCTGGTCAATGAGTTTTCCCGTTACGCGCGTATGCCCGTTACAAGCGTCGCGCCTAATGATTTAAATATGGTAGTTGCCGAAGCTGTCTCACTTTTCCAGGATGCTCATAAGGATATCGTCTTTGAGTTAAAACAGGCGGAAGGATTGCCGAAGTTTGATCTGGACGCGGAGCAGATCAACAGGGTAATGATCAATCTGCTGGATAACGCTGTTGCGGCCATTAACAAGAAAAACGGCCGCGTCGAAATTACCGTAAGTTATGATGAGCAACATCATAAAGCCGGCGTAACTGTAGCCGATGACGGCGCGGGAGTCCCTTCAAGCCATAAAATGAAAGTATTCGAACCGTATTTTTCTACAAAGAAATCAGGAACCGGTCTTGGCCTGGCAATCGTCAGTTCCATAATTTCCGATCATCATGGTCAGGTAAGCGTTGCCGATAACACGCCTACAGGAACGATTGTTTCTTTTGTGTTGCCGGTTTCTTCAGTTTAAATTATAAGGTGAATAAATAATGAAAAAATACCATTTAATTTAGGATGGTATAAAAAAGAGTAAATATGAAAGAAACTATACTAGTCGTAGACGATGAAGAGAGTATTTGCCAGTCTTTAAAGGCAATCTTAAGCGATGAGGGCTATCAGGTTCTGGTGGCCGGCAGCGGTGAAGAAGCTGTTAAAATCGTCGAGGAAGAAATGCCTCAGCTTGTGCTGCTCGATATCTGGCTGCCGGGAATGGATGGCCTGGAAACTCTCAAGGCCATTAAAAAGATAAATCCCGAAATGCTGGTAATTATAATGTCGGGTCATGGCACGATTGAAACAGCCGTAAGAGCCACGAAACTGGGAGCTTTTGATTTCATTGAGAAACCTTTATCGCTGGATAAAATTATCATATTGGTGAACAATGCCATTAATTTAATTCATCTCAATGAAGAAAACGTTTTATTAAAACAAAAGGTTTCTCATCAGTACGAACTGACCGGACAAAGCGCCCTGATAACCGAACTTAAGGAGATGATAAGTATTGTCGCACCGACGAATGCGTGGATTTTGATTATGGGGGAAAACGGCACGGGTAAAGAACTGGTGGCGCGCTCTATCCATCATTTAAGTTTGAGATCGCATAAAGATATTGTGGAAGTCAATTGCGCGGCGATACCGGAAGAGCTTATTGAAAGCGAATTGTTCGGTCACGAAAAGGGAGCTTTTACCGGAGCGACAGAGAAAAAGCGCGGCAAATTCGATCTGGCGCATGAAGGAACGATCTTTCTTGATGAAGTTGCCGATATGAGCCTGAAAGCGCAGGCAAAGATTCTGCGTATCCTGCAGGAAAAGAAATTCGAACGTGTCGGAGGCAATAAGCTGATTGATCTGGATGTGCGGGTTTTAGCCGCGACCAATAAGGATCTGGAAGAGGAGATGAAGGAAGGGCGTTTCAGGCAGGATTTATATTACCGTCTGCATGTAATCCCTCTGGTTGTTCCGCCTCTGCGCGAAAGAAAAGAAGATATTAAGCCTCTGGCGGAGCGATTTCTGCTTGATTTCACCATTAGAGAAGGCCTGGAACCGAAAAAATTAACCGATGACGCGCTGGCGTTGCTGATGAAACATGATTGGCCGGGGAATGTCCGGGAATTAAAAAATATTATTGAAAGATTGATTATTCTTACTCCCTCCGATGAAATAACGGCCAAGGACATTCCGCTTTTAAACATCAAAGAAGAAAGAGATATGATTTCCGGCTCGGAGTCCGTAATTATCGATTCTCTGAAAGACGCGAAAATGGACTTCG